>NZ_JBQQBO010000015.1:0-206371 GCF_052246905.1 Saccharopolyspora antiqui | reverse complement strand
CATTCGCACCCTTGACATACGCCGCGTGATGCTTGCCGTGGTGCAACTCGTTGATCTCACCAGCGATCGCCGGCTCCAACGCCGCGTAGTCGTAATCCAACTCCGGCAAAACGTACTGGGCCATCGTCGTTCCCTTCACTGGTCCTGCCCGGTCGACCAGAGTCTGGAACTTCCAGTGCGCTGCAGGTCAATGCCACCGTCGCGGTGGCGTCGATCACGTTCCACCTAATGGACGGGCAGCCGGGCCGTGGTGGGTCCAGCACCTGTCCTCGGACTTGTTGCGGGGCGCACCGCTTCGCGGACAGCGCTCAGATCGGACGGCGGACGAGCGGTTGGGTGTCCAGCCTGGTGATCCGCAGGATCGGCACTTCGACGTCGGCCCAGCGGCGCAGGGTCGCTTCGGCTTCGGCGCGCTGCGGCTCGGGCAGTCCAGCGATCTTGGCGCCGTGGTTGGCGCCGGGGACCAGGTAGCTGTAGGAGTCGCTGGTACCAGATCCGAGCTCGAAGGGTTCCGCGCTCCACGGGTCGCGCTCGCCGTTGACGAACATCAGCTCCGAACCCTCGTCCCGGACCCACGCGTCGACCGACCGCATCGCGCCGACCTTGAACCGCATCGGGATGTCGCGGGGCACCAGGTTGCGGGGTTGGCCCAGCTCCCGGTGGTGCAGCAGATCGGCCAACGGCTCGTCGGAGACGTACGGCCAGCCCAGCTGCGTACCGGCCTGGTAGAAGTACGGCGTGTACGGTTCGATGCCCTGGTCGGTGTAGAAGGAGAACTGCACGGTCTCGTCGAAGAACGCGTAGATCTCGTCGGTGCTGGCGGTGGGCGCCGGGATCTTGGCGCAATCCTGCTGGCCGCGGTACTGCCAGAACGCGAACGGCGCGTCGAGCACCACCATCTCCAGGCCCCGGTCGATGTCGCCGATGATCCGGTCGAAGGTCAGCCCCTCGGAGTCGGCGTAGGCGCGGAACTTCGCCAACATCTCCTCCCGCCGCAGCAGCGCCTCGCGCTGCACGGCGCTCAGCGCATCGCGGCAGGCCGGGTCGGTGCCGACATCGGCCAGGAACGCGTCGTAGCGGTCCTGGTCGTTGTCGACGTCGTTGGGCGCCACGTACGCGACGGTGCCGGCCACGTCGTCGGGGTAGAACCGGCGGTGGTAGACCGCCGTCATACCGCCCTTGCTGGCCCCGGTGGTGATCCATTCCTGCTGGTAGACCTGGCGCAGCGCGGAGATCACGCGGTGCTGGTCGGTGGCGGCCTGCCAGATGTCCAGGTCGCTCCAGTCGGCGGGCTGCGGCCGGGACGGGGTGAAGAACCGGTGTTCCAGGCTGACCTGGTTGCCGTCGACCAGTTGGGTGGGCTCGGTGCGGGTGGCCTCGGCGGGCAGGTCGTAGCCGGTCGTGTAGAGCACGGTCGGCCGCTCGACATCGCGGTGCAGCAGGGTGAGGCGTTGTTGGAAGCCACCGGCTTCCGGGTGCCGGTGGTCGTTGGGCTGCGCGAAGGTCAGGTCGAACAGCCGGAATCCCGGTTCGGTGGGCCGTTCGCCGACGACGGTCAACCCGGGCACCGCCGCCAACTTCTCCCGGATGTCCTCGTGCGCCGGGGCAGCCCCCACCGGTGCTCCGACGAGCAGCATGCCGCACGTCACCGCGATGGTGACCAGACCGCGCAAGTTCACAACGCCTCCCGTCGCGCCAAGATCACCACGCAACCTAGTTCCTAAAGCACTGCGGCGGGAAGGTTTCGGCGTGTTCTCGCCGCCTGCCGCGATCTCTGGTGGAATCCTCCCGCAGGCTGCCGAAGCCGCCTCTTGGAAGGACGAATCGATGCCGAACGAAGCCATGCCACCGGACGTGCTGGAGCTGCTGTCCCGCCCCAATCCGGCGGTGATCGCCACCGTCAACGCTGAGGGCGCGCCGATCACAGTGGCCACCTGGTACCTGTGGGACGGCGGGAAAGTGCTGGTCAACATGGACAGCAGCCGGGTCAGGCTGAAGCACCTCAGGGCTGATCCGCGGGTGTCGTTGACCGTGCTGGACAACGAGGACTGGTATCGGCACATCAGCCTGCGCGGCCGGGTGGTCAGCCTGGAGGACGACCCGGACCTGACCGACATCGACCGGTTGGCCCAGCACTACCGAAACGAGCCGTACCCGGTCCGCGACCAGCCACGGGTCAGCGCCTGGATCGAAGTGGACAGCTGGCACAGCTGGGGCCGCTGACCGACCCCGCGCCCGTGCTTCCGGCGCTGGTGAGCGGAACTTCCGCCTGGTACACGACCGGGCGGAAGTTCCGCTCACCAGCCTCGCCGGAACGAGGCCGTCAGGCCGGGCTGGTGGCCGCGTCGGCTTCCTGCGGCACCGGCTCCTCGTCGCGCTGCTTGGGCACCTTGACGACCTCACCAGCGGGAACGTGTCCGTTGTAGACGGTTTCGCCGACGTAGGTGTCCGATTCCTCGCTGGGCGCGCCAGCCTCCGCCGCCGCCAGGAACGGCTCCGCCGCGCCCAGCACCTGCTGCGCGGCGCGGACCCGCTGCGCGAGGGCCTGGCGCATCCGCAACATCGTTTCGGCGTACTCGTCGGCCCGCCGAAGCCGCCGCTCGGCTTCCGCGCTGGCCTCCCGGACTCGGCGCTGCGCCTCGTTGCGGCTGGCCTGCTCGCGCTCGGCCAGGATGCGCATCGCCTCTTCCCGGCGCGCCGCCATCGAAATCTCGAAGTCGTGCTCGACCTGGGTGCGCCGCAGCTCCGCGTCGGTGTCCAACCGGCGACGGCACTGCTCGGCCTCCCGCGCCATCGCCTGGACCTCTTCGCGAGTGCGCGCCAACATCTCGTTGCGCTGCTCCTCGGACTGGCGGCGCCATTCGTCGGCCTCGGCAACCAGCTTCTCGTACCGGTTGCGCAGGTCGGCCGCGGCCTGCTCGGATCGAGCCCACTCGTGTTCGGACGCGGCCTGCGCAGCGGCGACGATCTCGTTCGCCTCGTCCTGCGCGAGCCGGACCATCCGGCGTAACCGGTCCGAGAGGGCGGCCGCGTCTATCGGCGAGCGCGCCTGCTCGTCGAGCTGCTGCTTGAGCAACTCGACCTCGGCGCGCGCCTCGTTGAGCTGCGCGGTCAGATCGCTGACCTGGCTGAGCGCCGAGTCGCGGTCTTCGGTGACGAGCCGGATCTCGGCCTCGGTCTGCTGGATGTAGAACTTCACCTGGGATCGTCTGAACCCGTACCAAACCGTGTCGAAATCCGACTTCAGAGGTACCAGTTCGCGGTCTTCGATGTGCCTCACGGTCTCACCCCACTCGGTTGATCAACATTGCTGGGAGCGAGCCACGCCCCGACGCGGCAAGTCCGTTGTACACCGGGGAAGCGTCCTGCGATGTGCTCCGCCGGACTGAATCGATCAGTCCTGGCAGCTCGCGGATGCGCGGTGCCACGGATCGCTGGCACACATTCTCCACCGGGGCGGCGAGCGAGATCAACTCCCCGAATTCCGGTCAATGCAACGGTCATCCGATGTTGACCATCCCGACACCAGGGGCAAATTCCCTGCTGGAATCAGGTTTTCACGCCGGGTCACAGCACCCGGCGAAATATCATCTCGATTTCGTCTCGGCTCGGCACCGATTCCCGGACGATGCCCTGCAGCAGCAAACCGCAGAACACCGCCGACAACGCGCGACCGGTCGCCGAATCGGTGTAGGAGGCGAACAACTCCGCCAGCGCGGCATCCCATTCCTGGCTGACCCGGCGCAACGCAGGCTTGTGCAGCGCGGCGATGTAAAGCTCGTGCTCGACCGCGGTCTGCGAGCGCGCCGGGCCGAGGTAGTGCAGGACCAGATCGGTCAGCGCGACGGCGAGATCACCGTCGCGGTCCAGCCGATCGGCCCACTCGCGCAACTGTTCGACGTCATCGTCGGCGGACTGCCGCAGCGCGCTGGCCAGCAGATCGTCGAGGGTGGCGAAGTAGTACGTCGTCGAGCCCAGCGGAACACCGGCCGCAGCCGCCACGGCACGATGCGTGAGCTTCTCCACGCCGCGTTCGGCGACGACCGTGATCGCGGCGCGAGCGATGCGCTCGCGACGGGTCGGGTCCTTGCGGCGCGCGGCTGGCGCGGGCTGGGTGGTCGACATGAGTTCGGCGTTTCCTCCCGTGTGTCCCACAACGCCGTCCAGCCTGCCATGCCGACCGCCGAATGCAGTGCGGTCCAACTCACCCGCGCGGCGTCCGCGCTGTTCATCCCGCGGTTTCCGAAGCTCGACGGCGTCCGCGACAACCCATTGATGTACAGATGTACAGCAGTGGTGTTAGGGTCTTCGGCGGCGCTGCGGCGGACACTTGAGTGAAAGTCCGCCACCGAATGGACCACCAGGAGGTGAAATCCCGCAAAACCGCGGGTCGGCGGTCGGCGAATTCGGCGAATTCAGCACCGATCCGGCAGCCGCGGCGCATTCATCGCCGCGCATTCGGTGGCGGGCTGATCCGGATCGCGGCAATGTATGCCGCATCGGCACCAGGGTGCGCATCGGGGCAGTTCTGGTGCGAATGGCACAACCGACAGCACGAGGAAAACGAACCATGTCGCAAGCGGAGAATTCAGCAGCCACGCTGTTCATCGACGGCGAGTGGGTGTCGGCCGTGGACGGTCGCACCCGCGAGATCCGCTGCCCCGCTGACGGCGCGCTGGTCGCAACCGTCGACGAGGCAGGCCCGGCCGACGCCACCCGCGCCATCGCCGCCGCGCGCCGCGCCTTCGACGCCGGAGCCTGGCCGGCCACCTCCCCGTGGCAGCGCGGCGACCTGCTGCTGCGGGTCAGCGACATCCTGGTGCGGGACAAGGCCGCCTTCGCCCGCGCCGAGTCGCTGGACACCGGCAAGCGGCTGGTCGAAAGCGAATACGACATGGACGACATCGCGGCCTGCTTCCGGTACTTCGGCAAGATCGCCGGTACCGACGCGGGACGCCTCGTCGACACCGGCTCGCCGGATTCGATCAGCCGCGTGCAGTACGAACCGGTCGGCGTGTGCGCCATGATCACGCCGTGGAACTACCCGCTGCTCCAGGTGGCTTGGAAGGTCGCCCCGGCGATCGCGGCGGGCGACACCTTCGTGCTCAAGCCCAGCGAGCTGACCCCCAGCACCTCGATCCTGCTGATGCGCGCGCTGACCGAGGCCGGGCTGCCCGCCGGGGTCGGCAACCTGGTGCTGGGCACCGGCGCCGAGGCCGGTTCGGTGCTGGTCGAGCACCCGGACGTCGACCTGGTGTCGTTTACCGGCGGCCTGCACACCGGGCGCAAGATCTCGGCCGCCGCGGCGGCGACGGTGAAGAAGGTCGCCCTGGAACTCGGCGGCAAGAACCCGAACGTCGTGTTCGCCGACGCCGACTTCGAAACCGCGGTGGACTACGCGCTGACCGCGGTGTTCCTGCACTCCGGGCAGGTGTGCTCGGCGGGCGCCCGGCTGATCGTGCAGGACGAACTGCACGATGCGCTGGTCGACGAGATCGTCCGGCGCGCCGAGCGGATCCGCATCGGCGGGCCGTTCGACGACGACGCCGAGACCGGGCCGCTGATCTCGGCCGCCCACCTGCGGAAGGTGGACGACTACGTGGCCAAGTCGGTCGCCGAGGGCGCTGTGCTGCGCACCGGTGGCCGCCGCCCCGAAGGCGAGCGCTACGCGGCCGGGCACTACTACCTGCCGACGGTGCTCGACGAGGTCCGGCAGGGCTCCTACGCGGTCACCGAGGAATCGTTCGGACCGGTGCTGACCGTGGAGCGCTTCACCGACGAGGACGACGCGGTGCGCATCGCCAACGACACCCACTACGGTCTGGCCGGCGGGGTGTTCACCGGCGATCCGGGCAGGGGGCAGCGGGTGGCCAACCGGCTGCGGCACGGCACCGTCTGGATCAACGACTTCCACCCCTACCTGCCGCAAGCGGAATGGGGCGGTTTCAAGCAGTCCGGCATCGGACGCGAACTCGGCCGAACGGGACTCGGCGAGTACCAGGAGGCGAAGCACGTCTACCAGAACCTGCGCCCCGCGCCGCAGCACTGGTTCTCCGAAGAATAAGGAGGAACCTCGCCCGCTGTGGTGACCTGAGCACCGCAGCAGCCACGCGGCTGCTCCAGCCGCGCGCAGCTCAACTCACCTGAAGCGGATTGTTCGCGCGACGCAACACAAACCACCCGATTCCTCCCCTTTCCGTATCCGGCGGGCTGGCATGACCGGGAAAGGAGTTCCGGACATGAATAGCAATGTGTCAACGTCAGTCCTGCTCAACCGCACCTCAGGGGACCGTGACGCAAGCCAGCCACAAGAAACCACGCTACGGGAGATTGGGCGGGACGCAACCACCACCGCAAATCCCGGAGAGGCGGACGAGTGCCCGATTACGACGCCGAGCTCAACAAGTTCGGCTACACCAACAAACTGAAGAGAAGCCTCGGCGGGTTCCACACCTTCGCCGCCGGGATCAGCTACATCTCGGTGCTGACCGGCACCTTCCAACTGTCCTACTTCGGCCTGTCCTTCGGTGGCCCCGCCTACTGGTGGTCCTGGCCGATCGTGTTCGTCGGGCAGTTGATGGTGGCGTTGAGTTTCGCCGAGCTGGCATCGCGATACCCGATCGCGGGATCGGTGTACAACTGGGCGAAGAAGCTGGGTGGCCAGCACATCGGCTGGCTGGCCGGCTGGATGATGCTGCTGGCCTCGATCGTGTCGATCTCGGCCACCGCGCTGGCCTACCAGAACACGCTGCCGCAGATCTGGTCCGGCTTCCAGTTCATCGGTGACGGCAGCAGCGGCACCGACCAGGCGGTCAACGGCATCGCGTTGGCGCTGGTGCTGATCCTGTTCACCACCCTGGTCAACGCCTTCGGCGTGAAGCTGATGGCGCGGATCAACAGCGCTGGGGTGCTCATCGAGCTCGTCGCCGCGGTGCTGCTGATCATCGCGCTGGCGCTGGTGGCGGTGCACCCACCGACCATCGTGCTGGACACGGGCGGCACCGAGTCCGCATTCGGCGGCAGCTATCTCAGCGCCTTCCTGGTCGCCGGGATCGCCTCGTCGTACGTGATGTACGGCTTCGACACCGCGGCGTCGCTCGGCGAGGAATCCATCGACCCGCACCGCAACGCCCCCAAGGCGATCCTGCGGGCGCTGATCGCTTCGTTCATCCTCGGCGGTCTGATCATCCTGCTCGGACTGATGGCCACCCGGAACTTCGCCGCGCCGCAGCTGGCCGAAAGCGGCCTGCAGTTCGTGCTGGGCGACGCGCTCGGCCCGCTGGTCGGCCGGTTGTTCCTGCTGGCGATCTTCGTGGCCATCACGGTCTGCGTGCTCGCGGTGCACACCGCGGCGATCCGGATCGCCTTCGCGATGGCCCGCGACAACGCGCTGCCCGCCGGTTCGCTGCTGGCGCGGGTGAGCCCGCGCTTCCAGACGCCGATGATCCCGGCGGTGGTCATCGGGGTGCTCGCGGTGGCGCTGCTGGTGGTCAACATCGGTCAGCCGCAGATCTTCACCGCCGTCACCAGCCTGGCGATCATCCTGATCTACATCTCGTACCTGCTGGTCACGGTGCCGATGCTGATCGCACGGCTGCGCGGTGAGTGGTCGGCGCCGCGGGAGGAGGCCAAGCGCGACGGCCGGTTCAGCCTGGGCAAGCTGGGGCTGCCGATTAACATCCTGGCGGTGCTGTGGGGCGTGGCCATGACGGTCAACCTGGCGTGGCCGCGGCGCGCGGTCTACAACGCCGAGCCGCCCTACCACTGGTACCTGCAGTACAGCTCGGTGCTGTTCGTCGGAGTCGCGGCGGTCGGCGGGTTCGCGTACTACTGGTTCGTCCAGCGGCACCGCGTCGGTGTGCTCGTCGAGCACGCCGCCGGGTCCACTTCGGACGTCAAGAGCGCGGTCGCCTGAGCGGAAGGAGATTCGATCCATGACAGACCAGTTCGACTACGTCGTGGTCGGCGGCGGTAGCGCGGGTGCGGCGGTCGCGGCACGGCTGTCGGAGGACCCCGAGGTGTCCGTCTGCCTGCTCGAAGCCGGACCTTCCGATGTCGGCGACAAGGCGATCCTGGAACTCAAGCGCTGGATGGCGCTGCTGGAATCCGGCTACGACTGGGACTACCTGATCGAGCCGCAGGCCAACGGCAACTCGTTCATGCGGCACGCGCGGGCCCGGGTGCTCGGCGGCTGTTCCTCGCACAACTCCTGCATCGCGTTCTGGGCCCCCGCCGAGGACCTCGACGAGTGGGCCGCGATGGGCGCCACCGGTTGGGCCGCCAAGGACATCTTCCCGCTGTACCAGCGGTTGGAGACCAACGACGGACCGGGCGAGCACCACGGCCGCAGCGGACCGGTGACCATCCGCAGCGTCCCGCCGCGCGATCCGTGCGGTGTCTCGCTGCTGCTGGCCTGCGCGCAGGAGGGCATCCCGACCACGGAGTTCAACTCCGGCAAGACCGTGCGGCACGGCGCGAACTGGTTCCAGATCAACGGGCGGGAGGACGGCACCCGGTCGTCTTCGTCGGTGTCCTACCTGCACCCGATCATGGGCAAGCGGCCGAACCTGGAGATCCGCACCCAGGCCTGGGCCAAGAAGATCACCTTCGACGGCACCCGGGCCACCGGTGTGCAGTACCTGGATCCGGACCTGATCCACACCCGCACGGTGACCGCGCGCCGCGAGGTGGTGCTGTCCGCGGGCGCCATCGACACCCCGAAGCTGCTGATGCTCTCCGGCGTCGGCCCGGCCGAGCACCTGCGCGAGTTCGGCATCGACGTGCTGGTCGACTCCCCCGGCGTCGGCTCCAGCCTGCAAGACCACCCGGAGGGCGTGATCAGCTGGGACGCCAAGCAGCCGATGGTCACCGACGCCACCCAGTGGTGGGAGATCGGCATCTTCACCACCACCGAGCCCGACCTGGACCGGCCGGACCTGATGTTCCACTACGGTTCGGTGCCCTTCGACATGCACACCGTTCGGCAGGGCTACCCGACCTCGGAGAACAGCTTCTGCCTGACCCCGAACGTCACCCGCGCCCGGTCCACCGGCACGGTCCGGCTGCGCACCCGGGACTTCCGGGACAAGCCGAGGGTCGACCCGCGCTACTTCACCGACCCGCACGACATGCGGGTGATGACCGAGGGCATCAAGCTGGCCCGCCGGATCGTGGCGCAACCGGCGATGCGCGACTGGGCCGGTGCCGAACTGTTCCCCGGCCCGGACGTGCGCACCGACGACGAGATCGCCGACTACATCAGTCGCACCCACAACACCGTCTACCACCCGGCCGCGTCGGTGCCGATGGGCGCCGACGACGACGCGAGCAAGCCGCTGGACGCGCGGCTGCGGGTCAAGGGCGTGCGGGGCCTGCGGGTCGCGGACGCCTCGGTGATGCCGTTCCTGGTCGCGGTGAACCCGAACATCACCACCATGGCCATCGGCGAGAAGTGCTCCGACCTGCTCAAGGAGGACAACCGCTGATCGTCCCGTCCGGCATCCGGTGCAGAAACCCGCATCGCATCAGGGGTTCTGCCGCCCGTGCCGGGTAGCGCACAACAAAATACGGACACTGCGGTTCCCCCGAACCGCCCCGATGTCCGTGCGCTGCGAAGGCCCCTCCGGTCCCCCGTCCCGGAGGGGTCTTCGCATTCGCGGATCACGCCGGGGACATCACCTCGTAGAGGTTCCCGGTGTCATCTCTGAAGAACAGCCCGCGAGGACACAGTGGATGGTCGATGCGGCCGTTGTCCGGCTCCCGTGGATTGCTGCCGTATGGCACGCCGCCTGCTTCCAGCCGGGTGCGGATCTGGTCGAACTCCACCGGTGCCACGTCGAACGCGAGGTGGTGCGGTTCGGCCTCGGGTGCGGTCATGAACTGCAGGGTCAGCGAGTCGTTGATCTCAACGGGGGCGAACTTCCCGTCGATGCCGTCCGGTGGCAGGCGTCGCAGGCCCATGATCCCGGCGAAGAATTCAGCCGCCGCGTCGTTGTCCCGCGCCGGGACGATCGTGTGGTTCAGGGTGATGGTCACTTGTCCTCCGCGAATGCGCCGTGCAGGAAAAGGCCGACGAGTTCGGCGGGCTCCACTTCAGCAGCGGCCTCACCCATGCGTGACCGCATGAACATGAAACCGAGGAACATCGCGGCCAGCTTGTCCGGCGGGAGCCGCAAGCAATCCCGTTCCGGCTCGAAGAGTTCCGCCATCGCTGCGCGGACTTGGTGCTGTCCCCGCTCCCGGTCGCCCGGCCTCGGCTCGTTCTTGCCCACCCGGCGGCTGCGCGACCCGTGCGGATGCCCGGAGGCCTGCAACGCTCCGATCACCGCGCCCATCCGCTCCAGGTGCGCAGACAACGCGTCCGCCGCATTGACGAGGCGCTCCGCCAGCGGCTCGTCGAGCGAGATCGACTCGATCTCCCGCGCCGCCTGATCCGGTCGAACCGCCTCCGCCACGCACGCCCCCAACAGCTCGTCCTTGTCCTCGAAGACCCGGAAGATCGTCGCCTCCCCGATTCCAGCGGCCCGCGCGATTTTCTTCGTCGTCACCGCTGCGCCGTACTCGGCGACCAGGGGTACCGCAGCCGCGATGATCATCGCTCGCCGCTCTTCCGGACTCATCCCCGGCGCCCGGCGCCGACTCGTCGCTTCTCCCATGCCCGCCACCGTACGGAGTGAGTATTCACTCCGTCAAGCACCAAGTGAGTGCTCACTCCGATGGTGGAAGCGGCGAGTTGCCTGGCTGGTAAGGGGCAGAAAACTTAAAACACAAGCTCAGGTCGGGTCGATGTAGCGCATCACGAGGGTTGCGGTGACCTCGGCGTCGAGGGCTTGGTAGACGTGGTCCACCCCGCCGTCGAAGCGGATGTAGTCGCCAGGGCCGCGCGGTGACCGCCCGGAAGAACTGGCGGAGAAGTGACGGCGGGGCGCACCGAATGCGCCCCGCCGTCGGGTGGTCAGCCGATCGTCGTGGTGGTCAGGACGGGGTTGGGGTTCGGGAAGCAGCGCGACGGCACGTTGGTGTCCCCGATGATCGTCGACACCACCGCGGTGAAGGTGAGGCCGGGATCGTCGTGGCTGGTGCCGTGCAACTTGGTCTCGATCGCACCGGAGGGTCCAGCCGTCAGGTGCACCGTCACGGTCGGCAGCTCGAACTCCGAGCCGCCCGGGATCGGGCCGTCCAGGTGCAGCGTGGCGACACCGCCGTCCACGGTGAAGGTCGGCGGATTCGGTCCCAGGTTGGACCCGCCGGTGAGATCGGCGGAGACGAAGGTGGAGTTCGCCGGGATCGGGATCCTCAGGTCGATGCCCTCCACCCGCTTCACCGTGTAGCCGTTGACCTCGGAGGGCAACGTGTTCAGGCCCGGGTCGATCAAGACGTCCAGCGCGCCGCCGGGGGCGACGGTGGCCGGAGCGGTGACGTCGGCGGCCTGCTGCAGGCTGAACTGCTGCTCCCCCACCGGGGAGTCACCGGCGCAGTCGAAGTTGATGTCGAAAGCGGCGGCCAGGGCTTGCGGAGTCAACGCGAGCGCTGCGACCGCGGCGAAGGCCGCAGCGGTTGCGGCGCGTCTGCCACGAAGAACGGACTTCATTGGCCTCACCTCGCAAATTCGGGGAAAAGGTGCGGGCCGCGCGGCGACCCGAATACTTACCGACGAGTAAAGTCGGCGTCAACGCGACTGATTTTCCCGGCGTTCCCACCTTTTCGCCGCCGCGACGGCGGGTAGAGCACCACTCCTACGGAAACCGCCGATCAGGTGAAATCCGTTGCGACATAAGAGTTTCCATCGATGCGCCAGCGCCAGGACCGGCCACGCCCGGTCACCGACAAGCGGCCGGTGGGGTTACTCGCACGCTCACCCGAACCAGAGCAGGTCGGTCCACTGTGCCCATTCGCCCCGGGAATCCCCCGACAACCCCGCCACCACCGGGCGACCGGAGGAGCGGCATCCTCCACGACCGATACCGCCAGGCATCCGAACTGTCCGGTCGGTGTTATCTAGCACCTGTCGCCGAAGGTGCCCGGCTGGCCCCAACCGCTGTGGTTGCCGATTTCGCGCAATCGGCAACCACAGCGACACGCGGAACGAGTTCAAGGACACGCACCGCCACCGGAAGGCGTCAGGCGAAGCTGCGGCCGCCGGAGGCTCGGTACAGGTCGCGCAGCAGGCACACCTCGGCTCCGTGGTGGAAGAACTCGCGGTTGAGGTGCAGCACCAGCGTGAGGTAGGCCCGCTCGGCGTACGCGCCTTCGGCCGGGCCGACCGGTTTCGCCCAGCCCTCGGCGTCGAGGGATCCGATCCCGTTGCGCCACAGGTCCTTCTGCTCGTCGAGGTAGGCCAGCGCAGCGGCCGCACTGCCCGGGTAGTCGTGGTTGTCCATCCGGTACGAGCCGTCGCCGAAGTGGTTGCTGGCGCGCAGCGCGAAGACGTGCCCGGCGATGTGGTTCAGCCGCCAGGCGAGGGTGGTGAACGGCGGCGGCACCGGCTCCGGGTAGCCGAAGTCCATCGCCCAACCGTCGTCGACCCGGCGCAGCGACCAGCAGTCGGCGACCGGCTCCCAGAAGTACTCCTCGTCGGTGAGGCCGTCGAGGCGCGGGCGCCAATTCATCCAGTAGAAGTCGAACTGATCGAGTACCTCGGCTCGCCAATCCATCAGGCCAGCCTAGAGCGCCCGCCCGACACCGGCGAAGCATCCGACCCGGACCCCTCCGACCAGGGTCTGGCGTGCATACCGTCTAGTCGGTACGGTCCTTGGCATGGGTTCCAGCGACGTGACCCCGACCATCCGGGCGGCGGTCTCCGACCACCGCGCCCCGAGCACCGAGGCCGCCCGGCGGCGCGGCCTGCCCGGGATGCCGCGAACCGACGTCACCGGAACCCGCGCCCGGCTCACCGAACCGGCCCGCGACCGGGTCGCCCCGCAACACGAGGAGAGCCGATGAGCGCCCAACCGCCGCCCGGCGAGCTGCCCGGCCTCGACCTCGACCGGCTGCGCGCGCACCTCGACGCCGAGCGGCCCGGCCTGGTCGGCGGACCGCTGACCGGCGAGCTGATCCAAGGTGGACGGTCGAATCTGACCTACCTCGTCAGCGACGGCGGTTCGCAGTTCGTGGTGCGCCGCCCGCCGCTGGGGCACGTGCTGGCCACCGCGCACGACATGAGCCGCGAGCACCGCGTGATGTCCGCACTGGCCGGAACGCGGGTGCCGGTGCCCGAAACCCTCCTGCTGTGCCAGGACGACAGCGTGCTGGGCGCCCCCTTCTACGTGATGGAGTACGTGCCGGGCACCGTCTACCGCACACCTCAGCTGACCGAGAAGCTGGCCCCGCAGCAGCGCTTCGAGCTGTCCTGGCAGCTGATGGACGTGCTCGCCGACCTGCACGCGATCGCACCCGACTCGGTGGGGCTGGGCGAATTCGGCCGCCCGGAAGGCTTCCTGGCGCGGCAGGTCCGCCGCTGGAGCAAGCAACTGGCCGCCTCGCACAACCGCGACATCGACGGCATCGACGAGCTCGCCACCCGGCTGGCGGCGACCATCCCCGACACGCCGCGAGCCGGGATCGTGCACGGCGACTACCGCCTGGACAACGTGATCGTCGGCGACGACCTGCGCATCCGCGCCGTGCTCGACTGGGAGATGGCCACCGTCGGCGACCCGCTCACCGACCTCGGGCTGCTCGCGGTGTACTGGGAGGGCTTCGGCGGTGTGGAGCGCAACCCCATCGCCAAGGGCATCGGCCCCGAGTACGGCTTCCCCACCGCCCGCCAACTGCTGGACCGCTATGCCGCCCGCAGCGGCACCGATCTGTCCGACATGGACTGGTACGTGGCGTTCGGCTTCTTCAAGATCGCCGTCATCCTGGAAGGAATCCACTACCGCTACATCCACCACCAGACCGTCGGCGAGGGCTTCGAGCACGTCGGCGCGCTGGTCGCGCCGCTGGTCGCGCAGGGTCTCGCCACCCTCAAGGAGGTATGACATGGATTTCGGATACGACGAACGCACCGAGGAGCTGCGCAAGCAGCTGCTCGACTTCATGGACTCGCACATCTACCCCGCCGAGCCGGTGTTCCTCGAACAGCTGGCCGCCGCCGACGACCCGTGGTCGGCGCACCCGCCGATCATGGAGGAGCTCAAGGCCGAAGCCCGCAGGCGCGGCCTGTGGAACCTGTTCCTGCCTGGCGAGCACGGTGCCGGGCTGACCAACCTGCAGTACGCGCCGCTCGCCGAGATCATGGGCCGGGCCGGTCGGCTGGCCCCGGAAGCCACCAACTGCGCCGCGCCGGACACCGGCAACATGGAGGTGCTGGCGCAGTTCGGCACCGAGCAGCAGAAGAAGCAGTGGCTGCGGCCGTTGCTGGACGGCGAGATCCGCTCGGCGTTCTGCATGACCGAACCCGACGTCGCCTCCTCCGACGCCACCAACATCGGAACCCGCATCGAACGCGACGGCGACCACTACGTGATCAACGGCCACAAGTGGTTCTCCTCCGGCGCGATGAGCCCGCGCTGCAAGATCCTGATCGTGATGGGCAAGACCGACCCCGAGGCGCAGCGGCACCGCCAGCAGAGCCAGATCCTGGTGCCCAAGGACGCCCCCGGCGTGCAGATCAAACGCGGCATGCACGTGTTCGGCTACACCGACGCCGACCACGGTGGACACGCCGAGATCGTGTTCGACAACGTCCGCGTGCCGGTGGACAACATCGTCGCCGGGGAGGGCGAGGGCTTCGCGATCGCCCAGGCCCGGCTCGGGCCGGGCCGCATCCACCACTGCATGCGGGCCATCGGGATGGCCGAACGCGCGCTGGAGCTGATGTGCCGACGCGTGAACGAGCGGGTCGCCTTCGGCAAGCCGCTGGCCGACCAGGGCGTGGTGCAGCACTGGATCGCCGAGTCGCGGGTGAAGATCGAGCAGGCCCGGTTGCTGGTGCTCAAGACCGCCTGGCTGATGGACACCGTCGGCAACCAGGGTGCGCACACCGAGATCCAGGCCATCAAGGTCGGCGTGCCGGAGATGACCACCTGGGTGATCGACCGCGCCATCCAGGCGCACGGGGGCGGCGGCGTCAGCCAGGAGTTCCCGCTGGCCAACCTCTACGCGCACGCCCGGACACTGCACATCGTCGACGGCCCCGACGAGGTGCACCGCCGCTCGCTGGCCCGCCGGGAGCTGAAGAAGTACCGCTGAACGGTTCGTGAGCGGCAAGTGCGGTAAGAACCGGATGTACCCCAACCAACCACTACCGAACCCCCGCAAGGAGATCCAATGGCTGAAAGCCGTGTCGCCATCGTCACCGGAGCCGCTCGTGGCATCGGCGCCGCCACCGCCAAGCGCCTGGCCGAAGACGGCTTCGCCGTCGCGGTCATCGACCTCGACGAGAAGCAGTGCGCCGACACCGTGTCGGCCATCGAGTCGGCCGGTGGCAAGGCGCTGGCCGTCGGCGCCGACGTCAGCGACGCCGGGCAGGTGCAGGCCGCGGTCGACCGCATCGCAGCGGCGCTCGGCGGCCCCACGGTGCTGGTCAACAACGCGGGCGTCATCCGGGACAACCTGCTGTTCAAGATGTCCGAGGACGACTGGGACACCGTGATGAACGTGCATCTGCGGGGTGCGTTCCTGATGAGCCGCGCGGTGCAGAAGCACATGGTCGAGGCCGGGTGGGGCCGCATCGTCAACCTCTCCAGCACCTCGGCGCTCGGCAACCGCGGTCAGGCGAACTACTCCACGGCCAAGGCCGGTATGCAGGGCCTGACCAAGACGCTGGCCATCGAACTCGGCAAGTTCGGCGTCACCGCGAACGCCATCGCACCCGGCTTCATCGCCACCGACATGACGAAGGCCACCGCCGCGCGGGTCGGGGTGGACTTCGACGACTTCGTCACGGCCGCGGCGAACAGCATTCCGGTGGCCCGGGTCGGCCAGCCGGAGGACATCGCCAACACGGTGTCGTTCTTCGTCGACCAGCGCTCCGGCTTCGTCTCCGGCCAGGTGATCTACGTGGCCGGTGGGCCGAAGGCGTGATGACGGTGGACGCCGACGAACTTCGCGGTCGGGTGGCGGAATTCCTCGCCGCGAACGATCCGGCCGAGCTGGATCGGCTGGAGTTCCTGCGGGCGCGCTTCGACGCCGGGCTGGCGTGGGTGCACTTCCCGGCCGGGCTCGGTGGTCTGGGCGCGGCGCGGGAGCTGCAGCCGGTGGTGGATGCCGCGTTCGCGGCGGCCGGTGCGCCGGACAACCGGCCGCACCGCAACAGCATCGGCCTGGGCATGGCCGCGCCGACGATCCTGCGCTTCGGCAACGATGAGCAGCGCCGCCGCTACCTGCGTCCACTATGGACCGGCGAGGAGGTCTGGTGCCAGCTGTTCAGCGAACCCGGCGCGGGCTCGGACCTCGCGGGGCTGGCGACCCGGGCGGTGCGGGATGGCGACGAGTGGGTGCTCGACGGGCAGAAGGTGTGGACGTCGCTGGCGCACCAGGCCCGCTGGGCGATCCTGGTCGCCCGCTCCGATCCGGACCAACCCAAGCACAAGGGCCTGACCTACTTCATCTGCGACATGACCGCGCCGGGCGTGGAAGTCCGCCCGCTGCGGCAGATCACCGGTGAGGCGGAGTTCAACGAGGTGTTCCTGACCGGGGTGCGGATCCCGGACGCGCAACGCCTCGGCGAGGTCGGTCAGGGCTGGCAGGTCGCGCTGGGCACGCTGATGAACGAGCGGGTGGCCATCGGCGGTCGCGCGCCCGCGCGGGAAGGCGGCATGATCGGCATCGCCGCGGGGGCCTGGCGCGACCACCCGGAGAAGCGCACCAGTGGCCTGCACAACCGGTTGCTGCGGCTGTGGGTGGACGCCGAGGCAACCCGGCTGACCAGCCTGCGGCTGCGCCAGCAGCTCGCGGCCGGTGATCCGGGGCCGGAGGGTTCGGCGGTCAAGGTGGCCTTCGCCGAGCTGAACCAGGCGATCACCGGCTTCGAGCTGGAGTTCCTCGGCGAGGCGGGGTTGGCCTACGACGACTGGACGTTCCGCCAGCCGGAGTTCGCCGACTTCGCCAAGCGCGGCCCGGGTTTCCGGTACCTGCGGGCGAAGGGCAACTCCATCGAGGGCGGCACCACGGAGATCCTGCGCAACGTCATCGCCGAACGGGTGCTCGGGCTGCCGCCGGAGATCCGCACCGACAAGGATCGGCCGTGGAAGGAGCTGCCGCGATGACCACCCCGGATCTGCTCTACAGCGAAGTGGAAGAGGATCTGCGGGCGAACGTCCGCCGCCTGCTGCGGGACCGCTGCGACTGGACGGCCGTGCTGGCCCGCTGCGAAACCGACGAGCCCTACGACCTGGCGTTGTGGCGCACCCTCGCCGGGGAGCTCGGTCTCGCCGCGTTGCTGGTGCCCGACGAGTTCGGCGGTGCCGGGGCCAGCGCGCGGGAACTGTCGGTGGTGGCCGAGGAAATCGGCGCATCCGTCGCGCCGGTGCCGTTGCTGAGCAACGTGCTGACCACCGCCGCCCTGGTGTGCTGCGCGGATCAGCCGCGGATTCGGGAGATCCTGCCGCAGCTCGCCGACGGCTCGCAGCTCGGCACCGTCGCCGTCGGGTTGACCACGGTGCCCTACGGGGCCTTTCCGCAGTCGGTGAAGGCCGACGGCGCCACGCTGACCGGTGCGGTGTCGGCGGTGGTGGACCTGGAGGTCGCCGACTACGTCGTGGTGCCCGCGGCGGACGCCGACGGTGCCGCGCTGTACCTGGTGGACACCTCGGTGTCCGGGGTGTCGCGAACCGCGACGACACCGCTGGACCTCACCCGCCGGTTCGGCACGCTCACCCTCGACGGCGCGGTCGGCGAGCGGATCGCCGCCGGTGCCGACGCCGAGCGATTCCTGCGGCGGGCGCTGGTCACCGCGGCCGGGCTGCTGGCCGCCGAGCAAGTGGGGTTGGCCCAGCGCTGCCTGGACGCCACAGTGGACTACGCCAAGACCCGCTACCAGTTCGGCCGCCAGATCGGCTCGTTCCAGGCGGTCAAGCACCGGCTGGCCGACCTGTGGGCCGGGGTGAGCTCGGCGCGGGCCGTGGCCCGCAATGCCGCCGACGCGCTGGCCCGCGGCGACGACGAGACCGAACTCGCGGTCGCCATCGCCCAGGCCTACTGCTCGGACCTGGTCGTGCTGGCCGCCGAAGAGCACCTGCAGTTGCACGGCGGCATCGGGATGACCTGGGAGCACCCGGCCCACCTGTACCTGGGGCGGGCCAAGAGCTCCCAGCTCACCTTCGGCAGTGCCGACGTCCACCGGCAGCGCATCGGCGAACTCGCCGACCTGCCGATGCCCTAGCTTTGTCTCCCAAGGAGGTTCGCGTTGCGAGTGTTCAGCAGCAAGGAAGAGGTCATCGCCGCCAAGGGTGAGCGGCTCGGCACCAGCGAATGGCTGACGGTCACCCAGGAGCAGGTGAACCAGTTCGCCGACGCCACCCTGGACCACCAGTGGATCCACATCGACGTCGAGCGCGCCAAGCAGGGCCCGTTCGGCGGCCCCATCGCGCACGGGTTCCTCACCCTGAGCCTGCTGCCGAAGCTGAATTCCGAGACCTACCGGTTCGAGGGCGCCAAGATGGGGATCAACTACGGCCTGAACAAGGTCCGCTTCCCCAGCCCGGTCCCGGTCGGCTCCCGCGTCCGCTCGACGACGGAACTGGCGGATGTGACCGAAGTGGACGGTGGACTCCAGCTGGCGATCAAGGTAACGGTGGAGATCGAAGGCGCCGGAAAACCCGCCTGCGTAGCGGAATCCCTCTCCCGCGTCATCTTCTGACACATGGGTGAGGGGCACCCGTGACCAAGTTACTGGGTCACGGGTGCCCCTCACCTTTCACCCTTCCGGGGTTATGGGCCGATGTGGATGTCCATGCCTGGGCCTAGGGGTAGGTCGGCGAAGTAGAAGACTGTCAGGATCAGGGCCCAGACCAGCCAGAACGGGGCCACGAACGGGACCATGCGGGCCACCAGGGTGCCGATGCCCGCATTCGGTTCGTAGCGGCGCAGATAGCCCAGGATGATGATCATGTACGGGTTCAGCGGGGTCATGATCTGGGTCGCCGAGTCGCCCACCCGGAACGCCGCCTGCGCGAAGCCGGGTTCGAAGCCCAGCAGCGCGAACATCGGCACGAACACCGCCGCCATCAGCGTCCACAGGCTGGAACCGGAGATGATGAACAGGTTCAGCACCGACGCCAGCACCATGAACCCGAGGAATGCCGGGTACCCGTCCAAGTTGAGCACGCGCAGCAGGTCCGCGCCGGAAACCGCCACCCACGAACCGAGATTCGTCCAGTTGAACAGCGCGATGAACTGGCCCAGCATGAACGCCAGCACCAGGAATCCGGTGAGATCCCGCAGCGCGGCGGCCATCAGCTTCGGCACGTCCCCGGCCCGCTCGATCGATCCCGCGATCGCGCCGTAGGCGATGGCCGGTACCGCGAAGCCCAGGAAGATCAGCGTGGTCACCGAATCCAACAGCGGGGATGTCGGCAGGAATCCGCCGGTTTCGTTGCGCAGCGGCGAATTCGGCCACAACACCAGCAGCAGCACCAGCCCGAACGTGATCAGGAACGCCACGCCCGCCCAGATCAGCCCGCGGCGCTCGGCGGGCTCCAACCCCACCTTCACCTCGGGTTCGTCCACCGCGTCCACCTGCTCGCGGGGCACCCCGGTGCGCACCATGCGCGGCTCGATGACCTTGTCGATCAACACCCCGGCGAGCAGTCCGAGCACGATCGAGGAGGCCAGGTTGAAGTAGTAGTTCGACACCGGCGTGACCATGGTGCCGGGATCCGGCAGGGTTTCGGCGACCTTGTTGCTGATCCCGGAGAACAGCGCGTCGAGGCTGGTGACCACCGGCGCGGTGGAGTACCCGGCGCCGACGGCGGCGAAGCCGCCCAACAGTCCGGCGACCGGGTGCCGTCCGGCCGCCTTGAACACCAGCGCGGCCAGCGGCGGAATGATGATCATCGAGGAATCCGCCATCACGCTGGCCGAAATCCCGACCAGCCCCACCGCGTACGGCAGCACCCAGCGCGGTGCCCCGCCGAACGCGGCCCGGATCAACGCGGTGAGCATGCCGGTTCGTTCGGCCAGCCCCACCGCGAGCATGATCGTGACCACGGTTTCCAGCGGCGGGAACCCGATGAAGTTCTCCGCCATCTTGGTGAACAGGAACTCCAGGCCTTCGCCGCTGAGCGCGCCCCGGATCGGCGTCACCTCGTCGGCACCGGGGATCTGGACCGTGACGCCGAACGCCGCGACCACGGTGGACACCGCCACCACGATCAGGAAGAGCAGCCCGAACAGCAGGAACGGCTGGGGGAGCTTGTTTCCGATCCGTTCGACCAGGTTCAGCACCCGGTCGATCCTCGGCGGCTGGGCGGCGCGGGTCTCACTGCTCATGCTGGCTCCTGCCACGTGATCTCACGAGAAACGCAAGCCGTAGCGAACCTTTCCGACAACCCGCGGCGCAACCCCCAGCGGCAGAATTATCGATCAGCGCAACACACCCGAAACCCCGCGAGTGGCCCGTCCAGTCTCAACCGGACAAAACACTCACGGGCGCAGCGATGTCAGGAGGAGGTCGGCGAACTGCTCGCCCACGTCCTCGCCGGTGAGCTTGCCGTCCTTGCGGAACCACGTGCCCAGGTGGTGCACCGCGCCGAAGAAGAAGTCCACCACCAGATCCGCCGACTTGTCCGATCGGAACACCCCGGAGAGCTGGCCTTCTTCGATGAGCTCGCGCACCCGCTCGTGGTATCGCCGCCGCTCCGCGCGGACCTCGGCCTGCTTGTCCGGATGCAGCAGGTGCATCGAGCGGAAGAAGATCACCGTGTCGTCGAGGTTCGCGGCCGTGGTGGCGACCACGTCGGCGGCGACCGCGTGCAACCGCTGTTGCACCGGGGCGTCGCTTTCGGCCGCGCTCTCCATCCGCGCGTGCTGGACCCGCAGCACCCGCGCGTAGATCTCGTAGAGCAGGTCGTCCTTCGAGCCGAAGTAGTGGTACATCGCACCCTTGGTGACCCCGGCGGCGTCCACGATCTGCTGCACGGAGGTCATCTCGAAGCCCTGCTCGGCGAACAACCGCGTGGCCACGGCGAGCAGCCGCTGCGGAACCGGTTCAACACCCACTGCCGTGCCGGCGGTGGTGCGACCGTTCGCCCGCGCCATGTCTACCTCCCCTGTCGGTTCGCTCAGCGTATCGACCGGCCGGTCCGGCCTGCGGCGGACCGGCCTGTCGATACGTCCCGCTACTCCACCTTGCGCTGCAGCTTCCGCATGCCAGCCTGCCACCGCTGCGGCTCTCCGGCGCGCAGCGCGTAGTAGTCGGCGACCTCCGGGTGCGGCAGGATCAGGAACTCCCCGCTGTCCAGGGACTCGGCGACCACCTCGGCCACTTGCTCCGGCTCCAGCGCACCATCGTCCAGGATCGCCTTGCCCGCCCCGCTGCTGCCGAGCATGTTGGTGCGGACCCCTTGCGGGCACAGCGCCTGCACCGTGATGCCGCGGTCGCCGTAGGTGATCGCCAGCCATTCGGCGAAGCCGAGCGCGGCGTGCTTGGTCACCGAGTACGGCGCCGCCGTCAGCATCGTCAGCAGACCGGCCGCCGACACCGTCGCCAAGAAATGTCCTTGCCCGCGCTCCAACCAGTGCGGCAGCACCGCGCGGGCAGCGCGGACGTGCGCCATCACGTTGACGTCCCAGGACTGCGCCCAGTCCGCCTCGTCGGCCTCCGGCCCACCGCCGCGCGCGATCCCGGCGTTGGCGCAGAACAGGTCGATCCGCTCGTGTTCGCCCAGCGCGGCGTCGACCAGCGCGCGCACGCCGTCCTCGCTGGCCGCGTCACCGGGCACCGCGATGCCGCCGACCTCGGTGGCCACCCGGCGAACCGCGTCGGCGTCCAAATCGCCCAGTACGACCTTCGCGCCGGATCCGGCGAACTTCCGGCTCAGCGCGGCACCGATGCCATTACCCGCACCGGTGATCACCACGACCGCATCGGCAAGCCGCAACTCACACACCGCCCTTCAGCGTCACACCGCCGTCGAGCACCAGGATCTGCCCGGTGATCCAGGAAGCCTCGTCGGAGAGCAGGAACGCCGCCGCACCGCTGATGTCGGAGGGAACACCCAAGCGCCGCAACGGGTAGTTCGCGGCGACCTCGTCCTCCTTGTTCTCGTACAGCGCGGTCGCGAACTTCGTCTTCACCACGGCCGGGGCGAGGCCGTTGACCCGGATGTCCGGGCCGAGCTCGACCGCGAGCTCCTTGGTCAGGTGCACCAGCATCGCCTTGGTGCCGCCGTAGAGTCCGATGCCCGGTGCCGGTCGCAGCCCGGCCACCGACGAGATGTTGAGCACCGAGCCGCCGTGTTCCCGCATCCACGCCCGGTAGACCTGTTGGGTCCAGGACAACGCGGCGAGCACGTTGACCTCGAACACCTTTCGCACGACCCCGTGTTCCAGGTCGATCAGCGGACCGTAGGCGGGGTTGATGCCGGTGTTGTTGACCAGCATGTCCACCCGGCCGAAGGTGGCCACCGTCTCGGCGACCGCCGCGGCCTGATGTTCCTCGTCGTCGGCCTTGCCGGTGATGCCGAGCGCGTTCTCGGCGCCGCCGAGGCCGTGCACGGCCTCGGCCAGCGGTTCGGGTTTGCGCGCCGTCAGCGTCACCTTCGCCCCTTCGGACACCAGCCGCTCGGCGATGGCCAGGCCGATGCCTCGGCTCGCCCCGGTCACGATCGCCACCCGACCGTCAAAACGCTTGCCCATCGAATTCCTTCCTCTCGCTGCCGCTCGAACGGCTCAGTCCTGTCCCGCCGCCGCGGCCCGGGCGGTGTCCCGCAGCTGACGACGGAGGATCTTGCCGGTTGCGGTCTTGGGCAATTCGTCGAGGATCTCGATGCTGCGCGGGTACTTGTACGCGGCGAGCTGCTGCTTGCAGTACGCCACGAGCTCGTCGGCGGTGGCCGAAGCGCCGTTGCGCAGGCTCACGTAGGCCTTGACCGTTTCGCCGCGGTAGGAATCGGGCACGCCGACCACCGCGACCTCCCGCACCGCCGGGTGTCCATATAGGACGTCTTCGATCTCGCGCGGCCAGACCTTGAAGCCGGAAGCGTTGATCATGTCCTTTTTCCGGTCCACCACGTAGAACCAGCCCTGCGCGTCCATGAACCCGACGTCGCCGGTGCGCAGCCGTCCGTCCCGGATGCCCGCCGCGGTCTCCTCGGGTTTGTTCCAGTACGACGGCACCACCATCGGTCCGTCGACCACGATTTCGCCGACTTCACCGGCTGGCAGGTCCTCGCCCGCGTCGTCGACGATGCGCAGCACGGTGTTGTAGGTGGGCAGACCGACGCTGAGGGTGCCCGAGACCTCGTCGACCGGTGCTTCCAGGTGCGCGGGCACCGAGGTGGCCGTCGCGGTCGTCTCGGTCAGGCCGTAGCCGTTTCGGATGTAGTGGCCGAACCGCGCGCGGAAGGCGGTCACGACCGCCGACGGCAGCGGTGCGCCACCGGAGTACACCAGTTCCAGCGAAGCGAAGTGGTCGGTGGTCACATCCGGATGGTTCATCAGCGCCATGTACGCAGTGGACGGTCCGACCATGTAGCAGGGCCGGTGCTCGGCGAGCGCGTCGAGCACCACGCCGGGTTCGAACCGGTACACCAGGTCGAGCTGCCGCCCGAGCGCCAGCGCGCCGCCGAGTTGGCAGACCAGACCGGTGATGTGGAACAGCGGGGCGAGCCCGAAGATCCCCGCACCGCCCAGTCCTTCGATGCGGGTCCGCATGCCTTCGGCGTTGAACACCACGTTGCCGTGCGTGTTGGTGGCTCCCTTGGGCACCCCGCTGGTCCCGGAGGTGTAGACGAGCAGCGCGATGTCCGAACTGGACGGTGAGATCTCCGGTGGCCGCGCTCCGGCGTGCGCCCGCGCGATCGCCAGCAGGTCGACGCATCCGGCGGCCGGACGGCGTTCGATCCTGCTGAACAGCCGCGGATCGTGCCGGGTCTGCAGGTCGAGTTCGCTGGTGGTGATGGCGACCCGCACCCCGGCGGGACCGGCGACCGCGCCGAGCGCGTCGTGCCAGCCCTGCTCGGAGGAGATGACGGCGACGGGCTGCGCGTCGCTGAGGATCTTGGTCAGCTCGCGGGTCCGGTACATCGGGTTGAGCGGCACGACGATCGCACCGGCCTTCCACCCGGCCAGCAACGCGATGGCGAACTGCGGCACGTTCTGCAGGTACAGCGCCACCCGGTCGCCCCGGCCGACCCCCTGTTCGACCAGGTAGTGCGCCAGACCGTCGCTGAGCTCGTCGAGCTGCCGGTAGCTGAGCCGACCGTCGAAGTAGGTGATGGCCACCCGGTCCGGATGGTCGCGGCGGGTGGCGGCGAACAGTTCGAGCATGTTGTCGAACCGGGGCTCGATCGCCGGGGGCAGCGCGTCCTCGTAGAGCGCCAGCCAAGGTCGTTGGTCGTACACGCTGCCCAACGCGCCACCTCCACATCGAGACCGACCAGTCGGTACGTCCAGTCAACGGGGCATGGGCGGTCCCGTCAACCCTCGGCCGCATGCGGTGCTCCGAGTGGCCCAATCCGCGCTTCGCAACCTCGCCAAATCCTTGACCGCGCAACTGGTCTAGTCCATTTTGCGAGAACATCATCCGGCGCTAACCCACGGAGGCCCCGCATGACCAGACGACTGGCCGCGCTCGCCGCGGCCGTCCTGACCGCACTCGCATTCGTCCCCACCGCCTCGGCCACCACCCCGCAAGCACTGCCGAAGCACCAGCTCACCGGCTATTGGCAGAACTTCGTCAACAATGCCGCGCCGCTGCGGATCAGTGATGTTTCGGCGAATTACGACGTCATCGTGCTGGCTTTCGCCAATGCCGACCCCGCCCGACCCGGCGCGGTCACCTTCACCGTCGACCCGCAACTGGCCACCGCACTCGGCGGATATTCCGACGAACAACTCAAAGCAGACATTGCCGCCAAGAAGGCCGAGGGCAAGACATTCGTGCTGTCCATCGGCGGCGAAAAGGGAAATGTCGACCTGGGCGGTGAAACCAACGTCGCGAACTTCGTAGACTCGGTTGGAAAAATATTAACCGATTACGGCATCAATGGGTTGGACATTGACCTGGAGCACGGCCTCAACGTCCCCAACACGACCAGCGCCATCCAGCAACTGCGCGACCAGGTCGGTGACGGCTTCGTGCTCACGATGGCGCCGCAGACCCTCGACGTGCAGCCCGGCGGCTCGTACCTGGAGCTGATCAACAACGTCAAGGACATCGTCACCGTCGTGCACACCCAGTACTACAACTCGGGTTCGATGAACGGCTGCGACGGACAGGTCTACAGCCAGGGTTCGGTCGACTTCATCACCGCCCAGGCGTGCATCCTGCTGCAAGTGCTTCGTCCGGACCAGGTCTCGCTGGGCCTACCGGCATCCGCGTCGGCGGCCGGTAGCGGCTACGTGGACCCGGCGGTCATCAACAACGCGCTGAACTGCCTGACCGCGGCCACCGACTGCGGCCAGTACGTCCCCGAACAGCCGCACCCCGAACTCAGCGGCGTGATGACCTGGTCGATCAACTGGGACGCCAGCAGCGGCAACGCATTCTCCGACCCTGTTCGGGCGCATTTGGACACCCTGCCGTAATCAACTTCGCCTCCGGCGGGGTGTTTCGGACCACGTTTACGCCAAAGAACACCCCGACCGGAGCCAGAAGTCCGTCACAGTGCGCAATCCACATGCTACTAAAAGTGATATTTCGCACTCGGCGCACGTTCGCGCACACATTTCCGCAATCTCGCGTTACTCTGGAGCTATGTCAGCCGCGCTGGAGACCGTGTTGGCACGTGCCGGTTTAAAGGTCACCGCCAACGAATTCCTGAATCTGGTCGAGGATGCCGCCAAGAAGCTCACCTCGCCCCAGGTCGACCCAGCTGCGCACTTCACCGAGGCGGAGCGAGTCGCACTCGCCGAGGCAGGCCTGGACCTGACGCCGCTCAGCGATGACGAGGTCGACCCGCGGGCGCGGACCGTCGCCGAACAGGCCGTGCTGCGCGACACCGCGCTGTCGGTCAACCAGGCCGCCGAGCGGATCGGGGTGGACAGCAGCCGAATCCGCCACCGCGTCAGCGAACGACGGCTGATCGGCTGGAAGGACCGCGGCGGGTGGCGATTGCCCGCCTGGCAGTTCACCGAGACCGACGTGCTGCCCGGCCTGGACACGGTGCTGGCGTTGATGCCCATCGACCAGCCCGCGCTCGTGCTGGCCAACTTCATGACCACGCCGCAGGAGGACCTCGAACTCGGGGACCGGCCCGCGAGCCCGCGCGAGTGGCTGCTGGCAGGCGGTGACCCGCAGCGGGTGGCCGATCTCGCCGCGACGATCGGCACCCCGGCCTGAGCGCTCTCCCCCACCTTCGAGACCCCATCCCAGGACCTCCATGGCACGGCTACCCCAGCCGCCTGCGCCCGCTGCGCTGCAGGCAATGCTCCGGCGCACCGAGGACGTCATCGCGGTGCCCGCTGGCACTCGCCTGGTGCGCGTGTTCACCTCCGGGGGCAACCACCCCCAGCAGTGGAACAGCTTCCGCTACGCCGGACCGCTGCCGCACGCCAGATTCGACCCGCACCTGCCCAACACCCAGGGTGGTCCGACGGTCACCCGGGAACACGGGGTGCTGTACTTCTCGCTGTCGGTGCAGACCTGCATCGCCGAGGTCTACCAAGCGACGTCCACAGTGGATCGCCGGACGCGCAGCCCGCACCTGGTGCTGTTCCGTCCACGTCGGACGCTTCGGCTGCTGGACCTGACCGGCCTGTGGCCCACCCGGGCGGGTGCCTCGCAGGCGATCAACAGCGGTCCCAAGCTGCGCACCCAGGCCTGGGCGCGCGGGATCCGCGCGGCGTACCCGGAGCTCGACGGACTCTGGTACCGGTCCTCGATGGACGCGGGCAATCCGTCGCTGTGCCTGTGGGATCCACCGGCGGCGACCGCACTGCCGGACTCCCCGGACGTGCTGTTGCCGCTGAGCCACCCGGGCCTGGACGTACCCCTGGGCCGAGTGTGCAAAGAACTCAGCTACACCCTGCTCGACTGACCACTTCGCCCAAGCAACCCCGCAACACCGCGTTCGGGTGATGGGTGAAGAGTGAAGGGCACCTTCGACCGGCATACCCGGCAAAAGGTGCCCTTCACTCGGAAAAAATCAACCGAAGGGACCGCGATTCGGTGGGTCCTGCGGCGCGGGATCGTCTCGATCGGGTCGTGAGTGAAGGGCACCTTTCACCAACTTAGTTGGTAAAAGGTGTCCTTCACCTCGCTTGGAGCTAACGCTGTCAGGCGTTTTCGGCTGCTTCTTGTTCTTGGGTTTCGGCATCCTTCTTGGACTTCGCCATGCTCGCCCAGGTGGTGATGGCCAGCACGACGACGATGACCGACAAGGACATCCAGTTGTTGATCTCCAGCCAGTCCGGCACCAAGTGGTACTCGTGGAACGCGTGCAGGATCAGCTTGATGCCGATGAAGCCGAGGATCACCGCCAGGCCCACCGACAGGTAGACCAGCTTGTCCACCAGGCCGCCGAGCAGGAAGTACAGCTGCCGCAGGCCCATCAGGGCGAACGCGTTGGCCGTGAAGACCAGGAACGGATCCTGGGTGATGCCGAAGATCGCCGGGATCGAGTCCACCGCGAACAACAGGTCCGCGCTGCCGATCGCGACGATCACCACGAACATCGGAGTCAGGAACCGCTTGCCGTCGATCTTCACGCTCGACTTGGCGCCGTGGTACTCCTGGGTGACCGGGAACACCTTGCGGACCCAGCGGACCACGGCGTTCTCCTGGTACTCCTCGTCCTCGTCCTTCTTGCGCACCATGCTGTACGCGGTCCAGATCAGGAAACCGCCGAAGATGAAGAACACCCAGACGAACTGCGCGATCAACGCGGCACCGATCGCGATGAAGATGCCGCGCATCAGCAGCGCGAGCAGGATGCCGATCAACAGCACCCGGTGCTGGTGAATCGACGGAACCGCGAAGCTGGACATGATCACCATGAAGATGAACAGGTTGTCCACGCTCAGCGAGTACTCGGTGATGTATCCGGTGAAGTACTCGATCGCGAAGCGCGAGTCACCGAACAACCACACTCCGACTCCGAAGAGGATCGCGCAGCCCACGTAGAACACGACCCACTTGGCGGCTTCGCCAGTGGTCACCTCGTGCGGCTTGCGGTCCACGATCACCAGGTCGAGCAACAGCAGCAGCGCGAGACCGCCGAGCGTGGCGGCCCAAACCCACCACGCAACGTTCAGCCGCTCGACCTCGGCCTGCGCCTGCTGGGCAAGCATTGTCACGTCGACACCCATCCACAACCTCCGGTTCAGGGCACATGCGCCGGGGACCGGAGGTCTCTTCCACCAGTCTTAGACCGGTCGACGGCACCGGGCTTGTCCAGGCAAGTTCCGTGATGACGACACCGTCGCGAAGGAATACTCCCCTCCACCTACTTGTCAAGATTGTCACTTATGCACGGGTTCGAACACCAGCCGGGGTAGGTATCCGCAACGAAAGTCACGCGGCAAGCGAACTAGTGCGCTACTCAGCGCAGCAGCGCCTGACGCAGGGGCACCACAGCGATGACGGCAACGGGATCATTGCGTCCCAAGCGATCATGGTTAAGATCACCACCACCCGGCCACACCGGAGACCGCACGCGGGGATGCGGCACGGCCTAGGCGGCGGGCACGACGAGGTGTCCGGTTGCTGTTTGGTCTCTGCTTCATAGCGTCTTTGCCCTCGCCCGCGTCTGGATAGAACTGGTGCCGCTGTCTTCCCCTACTGTCAAAAGCGTGTCCGCCTCCCCCCGTCGCCGCAGGGGCCTCGTCCTGATCGCCCTGTCCTGCATCGCCATTGTGATGCTTGGCGCCTACCTGTGGTCCGGTCAAGAGCAACCGGCCGCCGCCCCGGAAGTGCCGCGGGAAGCGATGTTGGACGTGTTGGACGGCCCCAGCGGCACCGAGCGGGTGCAGATCGACGTCACGCTGTTCGCCCCGGCCGACACCCCGGCACCGGCGATCCTGCTCGCACACGGGTTCGGCGGCAGCAAGAACGACACCGCGGCCCAGGCGCAGGAACTGGTCCGCCGCGGATTCACCGTGCTGACCTACTCCTCGCGCGGCTTCGGCCGCAGCACCGGTGAGATCGCCCTGAACGACCCCGATTACGAGGTGGCCGACGCGCACCAGCTGCTGGACTGGCTGGCGCGCCAGCCGGAGGTGCTGCGCGACGGCGAAGGCGATCCGCGGGTCGGCGTCACCGGCGGCTCCTACGGCGGCGCGCTGAGCCTGCTGCTGGCGGGCACCGATCCCCGGGTGGATGCGATCGCGCCGGTGATGACCTACAACGACCTCGGTCAGGCGCTGCTGCCCAACGACGCGTCCCGCGACCGGATCGACGGCGGCACCCCGGCCGGGGGATCGTTGAACGACCAGGGCGTGTTCAAACAGGCTTGGGCGGGTCTGCTGTTCTCGGCGGGCAGCTCACCGGAACAACGCGTCGGCAACCGCTCGCAGGCGTTGCCGTCGCCCGACGGCGGCTCCGCGGGCATGCGCACCGACTCCCAAAGCCAGCCGCTGACCTGCGGGAACTTCACCTCGCAGGTGTGCGCGGCCTACACCGAGGTAGCCCAGACCGGACGGGCCGGGACAACCACCCTGGACCTGCTCGACCGGGTCTCCCCGAAGTCGGTCACCGCCAACATCAACGTGCCGACGCTGCTGGTGCAGGGCGAACGGGACACCCTGTTCGGTCTGGACCAAGCCGATGCCAACGCCCGGCAGATCGCCGCGGCTGGCGGCAAGGTCAAGATGATCTGGTTCGCCGGTGGCCACGACGGCGACCCGCCCGATCCGGCCCTGCAGGAACGCATCGCCGACTGGTTCGCCTTCCACCTCGGCGGGGTGCCGCCGGTGCCCGACCCCGGAACCGGTTTCGACTACGACATCGCCGGTCGGCCCCAGCGCGACGGTGACATCCCGGTGCGCACCGTGTCCGCTCTCGCCTACCCGGGTGTGCTGGCGGAGCGCACGCCGCGCTTCGCCTTGCGGCTGACCGGACCGGTCACCCAGGTGATCAATCCGCCGGGTGGCAGTCCGGCGGCCACCAGTTCGCTGCCGGGCGCGGGAGAGGTGCTGGACGCCGCGGGCAGCCTCGGCCAATCGCTGGCCCGCGACCTGCCCGGCCAGGTCGCGGTGTTCCGCACCGAACCGCTGGACAGCCAGCTGCTGATCTCCGGCACCGCGCACACCCGGCTTTCGGTGGCGTCGGTGCCGGGCCAGCCAGCGACCGGCGATGCGGTGCTGTTCGCCAAGCTCTACGACATCGGCCCGGACCAGCAGCGCAGCCTGCTCGGCAACGCCGTGTCACCGCTGCACGTCACCAACCTCCCGGCGGATGGCACCCCGGTGGACGTGGACGTGGCGCTGCCGGGTGTGGTGCACCCGCTGGAGACCGGCCACCGGCTGGAGCTGGCGGTGGCGACCACCGATCAGGCGTACGCGTTACCAACGGAACCGGCAGTGCACCGCATCGGCCTGGCCGGTGACGGCGCGGTGTCGATCCCGTCGGTGCGCGGCGCCACGACGAGCGCCAACGCCGTGCCGGTGGCGCCGCTGGTCGGCATCGGCGCGATCATCGCGCTGTTGCTGCTGGTGTGGGTGCTCTCGCTGATCCGCCGCAAGAGCACCGACGACGTCGACCCGCTGCTGACCGACACGCCGCTGATGATCGCCGGACTGACCAAGTCGTACCCGGACAAGCCGACCGCGGTCCAAGATCTGTCGATCCGCTTGGAACGCGGTCAGATCGTGGGGCTGCTGGGGCCCAACGGGGCGGGCAAGACGACGACGCTGCGGATGCTGCTGGGGCTGCTGGGGCCCAGTTCCGGGCAGATCCGGTTGTTCGGCCACCGGTTGGTCGCCGGTGCCCCGGTGCTGTCCCGGGTCGGTTCGCTCGTGGAGATGCCGGGCTTCCTGCCGCACCTGTCCGGTTTGGACAACCTGCGGTACTACTGGGCGGCGACCGGGCGGCCGATGCTGCAGGCCCGCTTCGACGAAGTGCTCCAGATCGCCGGGCTGGGCACCGCGGCTCGCCGCCGGGTGCGCACCTACAGCCAGGGCATGAAGCAGCGGTTGGCGATCGCGCAGGCGATGCTCGGGTTACCGGAGCTGCTGGTGCTCGACGAACCGACCAACGGGCTGGATCCGCCGCAGATCCACCAGATGCGCGAGATCCTGCGCCGCTACGCGGCCACCGACCGCGCGGTGCTGGTGTCCAGCCACCTGCTCGCCGAAGTCGAGCAGACCTGCACGCACGTCGTGGTGATGCACAACGGTCGGCTGGTGGCGGCGGGCAGCGTGGCCGAGATCGTGTCGGTCGACGGCGAGGCGACCTTCCGGGTCGACGAGCCGGAGCAGGCCGCCGAGGCGCTGCGCACCATCGAAGGGCTCGGCCTGGTGGAGACCGACGGCGACCTGGTGCACGCCAACCTCGCCGGACATCCGGCGGCGGTGGCGGTCAACGTGCTGGTCGCCTCCGGGGTCTCGGTGCACCAGGTGGGGCCGCGACGTCGGTTGGAAGACGCTTTCTTGCAGCTGGTCGGGGAGGATCACCGGTGACCGACTCCGAACAGGTCAAGATCGGGGAACAGGCCGAGGTAGAGGAACAAGCCAAGGTCGGGCAGCTGGACATCGCGGAAACCGCGCTGGTGCGCGCCAGCCGTCGTCACGCGGCCCAGGCCGACGGCAGCGTCGAGGGCTACCGGGCGACGCGGACGCTGCCGGTGCGGGTGGAGCTGGCGCGGCAGCTGCGCCGCCGCCGCACCCGGCTGGCGCTGGGTTTCCTGGCGGTGCTGCCGTTCCTGCTGTTGCTGGCGTTCGAGATCGGCGACGACGGTTCGCGCGGCGGCCGGACGCTGGCCGACATGGCCACCGCCAGCGGCCTGAACTTCACGGTGTTCACCCTGTTCGCCTCGACCAACTTCCTGCTGGTCGTGGTGGTGGCGCTGTTCTTCGGCGACACGGTGGCCAGTGAAGCATCGTGGTCGAGTCTGAAGTACCTGCTGGCCGCGCCGATTCCGCGCATCCGGTTGCTCCGGCAGAAAGCGGTGGTTTCGGCGCTGTTGTCGGGATTCGGACTGCTGCTGCTCGCCGCGGTCGCCCTCGGGGTGGGCCTGCTGTGGTACGGCAGCGGAGAACTGGTCAGCACCACCGGCGAGGCGGTGCCCTTCCTGACCGGAGTGCTGAGCGTCGCGTTGGCGACGGTGTACCTGGCGGTGCACCTGACCTGGATCGCCGGGCTGGCGCTGTGGCTGAGCGTCAGCACGGACGCCCCGCTGGGTGCGGTGGGCGGAGCCGTGGTGGTGTCGATCCTGTCGGAAATCCTCGACCAGATCACGGCTCTCGGCGAGCTGCGCAGCTACCTGCCGACGCACTACTCGACGGCCTACTCGGACCTGCTGAGCGAGGACATCGACTGGACGGCGATGACCCACGGCGCTTTCGCCGCCCTGGCCTACGCAACGGTGTTCACCGCCCTGGCGATCTGGCGCTTCCACCGCAAGGACATCACCAGCTGAGCGGAAATACCGGGCGAACGGCGCTCGCCCGGTTCTTCCAGGCGAAAGCGCCGTTGTCCCGGCCACGTGTCACTGCACGCAGAACTCGTTTCCTTCGGGGTCCTGGAGGACGACGCAGTAGCCATTTGGTTCGTCGACCTCGCGGATGTAGGTGGCGCCCAGGACCTTGAGGCGGTCGACGTGCTCGGCCACGATCTCGCGGCGCTGCGCGGTGTTGTCGAGCGCCAGACCGCGCTGCGAGACGTTGATGTCCAGGTGCACCCGGTTCTTGACCGTCTTGCCCTCCGGCACCCGTTGGAACAACACCCGAGGCCCCTTACCCGCTGGATCCACCACCGCGTTGAGGTCGCCCCACTTGTCCTCCGGCAGCCCGATCTTCTCCGCGAACTGCTGCCACGACTCGAAGCCCGGTGGCGGCGGCTGCAACTCGTACTCCAGCGCCACCGCCCAGAACTGCGCCAACCGCGTCGGATCGTGCGCATCAAAAGTCACCTGGAACCCCAGGCCCATCACGACCACCTCCTGCGCGCACCCTAGGAGCAACCCCCGACAACCAGGCGGAGTTCAGCACCGGTCTCCGGAAATTCATCGTCCACGCAGAGCTTCGACGCGGCGACACCATCACTTGATGCCAGCGGCGTCCATGCCTCGGAGTTCCTTCTTGAGGTCGTGGATCTCGTCGCGGAGGCGGGCGGCGAGCTCGAACTGCAGCTCGCGGGCCGCGTTCATCATCTGGTCGTTGAGCTGCTGCACCAGGTCCGCCAGTTCGGCGCGCGGCATCGACTTGATGTCGCGGTCCTCCAGCAACCCGGCGCTGGCCACGGCCTCCCCGGTCGGCTTCTTGCCGCGCGAGACGTTGCGGCCCGAACCGCCGACGGCCACCGACTCCTCGGTGTCGTCGGACTCGGAGTACACCCGGTCCAGGATGTCGGCGATCTTCTTGCGCAACGGCTGCGGATCGATGCCGCGTTCTTCGTTGTAGGCCCGCTGCTTGGCGCGGCGCCGATTGGTCTCGTCGATGGCGTGCTGCATCGAGTCGGTGATCCGGTCCGCGTACATGTGCACCTGGCCCGAGACGTTGCGCGCCGCGCGGCCGATCGTCTGCACCAAACTGGTGCCGGAGCGCAGGAATCCCTCCTTGTCGGCGTCCAGGATGGACACCAGGGAGACCTCGGGCAGGTCCAGGCCCTCGCGCAGCAGGTTGATGCCGATCAGCACGTCGAACTCCCCCAGGCGCAGCTGCCGCAGCAGCTCCACCCGTCGCAGGGTGTCGACCTCGGAGTGCAGGTAGCGCACCCGGATGCCCAGCTCCAGCAGGTAGTCGGTGAGGTCCTCGGCCATCTTCTTGGTCAGCGTGGTCACCAGCACCCGCTCGTCGCGTTCGGCGCGCTCCCGGATCTCGTGCACCAGGTCGTCGATCTGGCCTTCGGTGGGCTTGACGATCACCTCCGGGTCGATCAACCCGGTCGGCCGGATGACCTGCTCGACGAACTCGCCACCGGCCTGCGCCATCTCGTACGGGCCCGGCGTCGCCGACAGGTACACCGACTGGCCGATCCGGTCGGTGAACTCCTCGAAGGTCAGCGGCCGGTTGTCCAGCGCGCTGGGCAGCCGGAAGCCGTGCTCGACCAGGGTCCGCTTCCGCGAAGCGTCGCCCTCGTACATGCCGCCGATCTGCGGCACCGTGTAGTGCGACTCGTCGATGACCAGCAGGAAGTCGTCCGGGAAGTAGTCGATGAGGGTCGCTGGCGCCGACCCGGCCGGGCGGCCGTCGATGTGCCGCGAGTAGTTCTCGATGCCGGAGCAGAACCCGACCTGGCGCATCATCTCGATGTCGTACTGGGTGCGCATCCGCAGCCGCTGCGCCTCAAGCAGCCTGTTCTGCCGCTCCATCATCGCCAACTGCTCTTCGAGCTCCGCCTCGATACCCCGGATGGCCTTCTCCATCCGGTCCGCGCCGGCCACGTAGTGCGTCGCCGGGAAGATCCGCAGTTCCTGCACCTCGCGCACGATCTCACCGGTCAGCGGGTGCAGGTAGTGCAACCGGTCGATCTCGTCGCCGAAGAACTCCACGCGCACCGCGAGCTCCTCGTAGGCCGGGATGATCTCCACGGTGTCCCCGCGCACCCGGAACGTGCCGCGGGCGAACGCGATGTCGTTGCGGGTGTACTGCACGTCCACCAGCGCGCGCAGGAACACGTCGCGGTCGACCTCGCCGCCGATCTCCAGCGGGATGGACCGGTCCAGGTACGACTGCGGGGTGCCCAGGCCGTAGATGCAGGACACCGAGGAGACCACCACGCAGTCGCGGCGGCTGAGCAGGTTGGAGGTCGCGGAGTGCCGCAGCCGCTCGACGTCCTCGTTGATCGAGGAGTCCTTCTCGATGTAGGTGTCGGTCTGCGGGACGTAGGCCTCGGGCTGGTAGTAGTCGTAGTAGCTGACGAAGTACTCGACGGCGTTGTCCGGGAAGAAGCCACGCAGCTCGTTGGCCATCTGGGCGGCCAAGGTCTTGTTCGGCTCCAGCACCAGGGTGGGCCGCTGGACGCGCTCGATCAGCCAGGCGGTGGTCGCCGACTTGCCGGTGCCGGTGGCGCCGAGCAGCACGACGTTCTTCTCCCCCGAGGAGATGCGCCGCTCCAGGTCCTCGATCGCCTGCGGCTGGTCACCGGCCGGTTGGTAGTCGCTGACCATGCGGAACCGGGCATCGGTCCGCGGGATGTCGCTGACCGGCCGAAACTCGGAGTGCGCCAGTACGGGGTGCTCAGTCGCAAATGCCACGACAACCAATGTACGAGCCCACCCCGACATCGTGCTGCGTCACGGGGTGCCCAAACGGCGACCAGGGCAGATAATGGATTGCGTCACCCCAGTGCTGGAGGTGGTGTGATGTCGGGCAGCACGCCTATCGCCGGGCATCCGGATCTCACCGAGATGCGCCTGCGCTACGAGCGGGCCTCGGAAACTCCGACCGCTCAGGTGGCGAACGGCTTCACCGTGCTCGGTGGCCTGTTCGTCGCACTGTCGCCGTGGATCACCGGGTTCGCCGCCTTGACCCCGTCATTGGCGCTGAACAACCTGATCACCGGCCTGACCGCCACCGTTCTCGGACTGGCGTTCGCGGCCGCCTACCACCGCACGCACGGCATCGCCTGGACCTGTCCGGTGCTGGGTGTGTGGACGATCGTGGCCGTGTTCGTGCTCAGCGGTACCGCCATCACGCTCAGCACGGTGTTGTGCAACGTGATCGGCGGGGCGGTCCTGATCCTCGCGGGTTTGGGGGTCATGGCCCCGGCCATGGTCTCCCGCGCGACGACCTGACCCCGACTGATCGGAGGTGACGCATCAGAAGTGGCGAACAGAAAGCGGGCGCGACGCCCTTCGAGCGTCGCGCCCGCCGCATACAGTGGCAGGGTGACCACGCAGCACGAGATTGCCGAACGGCTCGGTCTGCCCGTCCACCCGCCGAAGGTCGAGATCTTCGACCTTTCCGCAGGTACCAACACCGACCCCAAAGGCCGCGTGCGCATGGTAGCGGAATTCCGCCGCACGCAGTTCGGTCTTTACCTGGCCCGCAGCACGCCGGGGCACCCCCGCATCGCGGCCCTCGAATCCTGGCTGCTGCCTGACCTGGGGCTGCGCGTGACCCGCTGGTACTGGCATCCCGGCCATGCCGAGGACTTCGACTTCTACCTGGACGTGGTGGACGTCGAGCCCGGCGAGCAGCAGTGGCGCACCGTTGACCACTACCTGGACCTCGCGGTGCGGGATCGGCACTCCGCGCAGTTGTTGGACATCGACGAATTCGTGGTCGCCGTGCAGGCAGAATTGTTGGACGCCGAGACCGCGCAGCGCGCGATGCGACACGCCTGCGCAGCCGTGGACGGACTCGCCCGGCACCAATACGATCTGGCGAAGTGGTTGCGGGACAACGAAATCGAGCTGTCCTGGCGTGGGCAACCGGTCGAGGATCTCGTGCCTGAGCAGCGAATGCTACCGCCAACCCGGTGACAGCGGGCGTCTGGCGCGAATCGATATTCGACGCGCTCCAAAAAGTTACGTTAAAAACCGCTACTGTTGATCTTAAAGCGCAGTTTTGCCATTAATGTCTGACGCCGTGAGCGCTGCGATCTCTCCCCAATTGGTGGAAGTTATCGACGTCTTCAGCTCGCGGCGTAGGCAGCCTTCCGGCTTCGTTGCGCAGTTGGACGTCTGCCACGTCGAGCGCTGGGGACTCGCCGTGGAGTGTTCGACGCCGGATGCCGAGGAGCACGACGCCGAGATCACCTGGCTGCTGCCCGAACTCGGACTGCGCCTGACCCGCTTCCGCCCGCGCAGCAGGCATTCGCTACCGGGTCCCAGCACGCTCACCGCGGTCCACATCGAGCGCGAAACCCGCTCGTGGACCACCACCGACCTGTTGCTCGGCCTGCAGATCGGGGACTACGGCCGCGCGCGGATCACCCATGCCGCCGAGTTCGCCGCCGCGGTGGCCAGCGGCATGATCCGCCTCAGCGAGGCCGACTACGCGCTGCGCACCGTCCACCGCACGCTGGAGGAAGTCAGCCGACACCGGGACATCAACCAGTGGCTGGCCCACCGAGGCATCTTCGAAGCCTGGTGATCACCGAATCGGGCGAGCAGTGAAGGGCACCTTTTACCAAGTAAGTCGGTAAAAGGTGCCCTTCACTCGGAAAAGATCGCTCGTTGCGGTGTCCAGCCGGTTTCGTCGGCCCAGCGCCTGGCCCTGGGGAGGGCTTCGGCCATCCAGGGTTCCTTGGCTTCGGCGTAGGCGTCGTGGTTCGGGTCGGCCGCGTGCTTCGCCGCGACTTCGCGTTTGAGGTTCAGGTACTCGTCGCGGATCGCCGGGTTGGCGCGCAGCCAGGCGGGGAACAGCAGCGCCAGGCGCCAGGGCGGCGTGCCCTCGACGCGCACGTGCAGGTTCGCGTAGCGGCCGGGATCGGCGGAGACGTGAATCCGCTTCTCCCAGAGCGCGGGGTCAGGGGCGAAGCTGTGCGGGGTGTCGCCGAGAATGTCCGGCAGCACCGGGAAACCGGCCTCGCCCAGCGGCTCGGCGAGCGCATCGGCGTCGGCCAGCGACCGGACGGTCAACTGCAGGTCGATGATGTCCTTCGCGGGCAGTCCGGGCACCGAAGTGGATCCGATGTGGTCGACCCGCACGGCCCTGTCCCCCGCGGCCCGCTCGATCCGCGCGATCAACCGCCGCGCTTGCCGCGGCCACTGCGCATCCGGCTCGACGAGCTTCGGCGACCGCTTCGGCGGACGCCTCCGCAATCGCACGTTCTCCTCGAACGGCACCAGCCGGTGCTGCCACAGCTCGTCGACCTGGGCCAGGACCGCATCGACCGAACCGCTGTTTTCCAGCCACACGTCGGCGACCTCGCGACGCTGCTCGTCGGTGGCCTGCGCGGCGACGCGGGCGCGGGCGTCCTGCTCGGTCAAGCCGCGGTCCACCAGCCGTCGCACCCGGTCCGAAACCGGCGCGTCGACGATTATCACCAGGTGGTAGTTCGGCGCGTAGCCGACTTCGACCAGCAGCGGCACGTCGTGCACGACGATCGCATCGGGAGGTGCCTGCGCCATCCGCTCGGCCGTCAGATCGCGGATCTTCGGGTGCGTGATGGCGTTGAGGGCGGCGCGCGCCGCACCGTCGCCGAAGACCTTGTCCGCCAACGCGGGACGGTTCAGCGCCCCATCGGAGTCCAGGATCTCCGGCCCGAACCGCTCGACGAGTTCGGCGAGTCCCGGACTGCCCGGCCGCACCACCTCCCGGGCCAGCACGTCGGCATCGATGAGCACAGCTCCGCGCTCCACCAACCGCCGAGCCACCGTGGACTTCCCCGAACCGATGCCACCGCTGAGTCCCACCCACAACACACAACCCATCTTGCCAGGCTGCGCGAACGCCCCCACGGCCCGGACCGAAGGGCACCTTCGACCGGCTTACTCGGTCAAAGGTGCCCTTCACCCATGCCCCGTCCAGATGACCAACGCACCACCGAGGCGCAGCCGTACCGATTGGGTGGTAGGTGAAGGGCACCTTTTACCGACTTACTTGGTAAAAGGTGCCCTTCACTGCTCACCTGGATGGGGCGGGAGTGCGACAACGGCCCCGCACCTCGGAAGGTGCGGGGCCGGTCGTTGTTGCTACTGCTCAGGCGTCACGCGCCGCCGGAGAGCTTCTCGCGCAGCGCTGCCAGCTGCGCGTCGCTGGCCAGCGAGCCGCTGTCCTGCTCGTCGTTGGAAGCCGACGAGTAGTTGCCGCCGCCCCCGCTGGGCTGCGGCTCCTCACCGCCACCTGCAGCGGCGGCCGCAGCGGCCTCCGCGTCGGCCTGGCGGGCCTTGGTGATCTGGGCGATGTGCTTCTCGAAGCGCGTGTGGGCCTCGGCGTACTGCCGCTCCCATTCCTCACGCTGCTTCTCGTAGCCGTCCTGCCACTCCTCGGTCTCCGGGTCGAAGCCCTCGGGGTAGATGTAGTTGCCCTCGTTGTCGTACTCGGCGGTCATCCCGTACTGCGTCGGGTCGAACTCCGAGTCGGGGCTGAAGCCCTCGTTGGCCTGCTTCAGCGACAGCGAGATCCGGCGACGCTCCAGGTCGATGTCGATGACCTTGATCATCACCTCGTCGCCAACCTGGACGACCTGCTCCGGGATCTCCACGTGGCGCTCGGCCAGCTCGGAGATGTGCACCAGACCCTCGATGCCCTCGTCGACCCGGACGAACGCGCCGAAGGGCACCAGCTTGGTGACCTTGCCCGGCACGATCTGGCCGATCGCGTGGGTGCGGGCGAACTGCCGCCACGGGTCTTCCTGGGTGGCCTTCAGCGACAGCGACACGCGCTCGCGGTCCATGTCCACGTCGAGCACCTCGACGGTGACTTCCTGGCCGACCTCGACGACCTCGCTCGGGTGGTCGATGTGCTTCCAGGACAGCTCCGAGACGTGCACCAGACCATCGACACCACCGAGGTCGACGAACGCACCGAAGTTGACGATGGAGGACACGACGCCCTTGCGGACCTGGCCCTTCTGCAGCTGGTTGAGGAACTCGCTGCGGACCTCGGACTGGGTCTGCTCCAGCCAGGCGCGACGGGACAGCACCACGTTGTTGCGGTTCTTGTCCAGCTCGATGATCTTCGCTTCGAGCTCGCGGCCGACGTAGGGCTGCAGATCGCGGACGCGGCGCATCTCGACCAGCGAGGCGGGCAGGAAGCCGCGCAACCCGATGTCGAGGATGAGGCCGCCCTTGACGACCTCGATGACGGTGCCGCGCACGGGCTCGTCCTTCTCCTTGAGCTCCTCGATGGTGCCCCAGGCGCGCTCGTACTGGGCGCGCTTCTTGGAGAGGATCAGTCGGCCTTCCTTGTCCTCCTTCTGGAGAACAAGCGCCTCGACGAAGTCGCCGACGGTGACGACCTCGGCGGGATCGACGTCGTGCTTGATCGACAGCTCGCGGGAGGGGATGACGCCCTCGGTCTTGTAGCCGATGTCAAGCAGCACCTCGTCGCGATCGACCTTGACGATGGTGCCCTCAACAATGTCCCCATCGTTGAAGTACTTGATGGTCTGGTCGACGGCGGCGAGGAAGTCCTCCTCCGTCCCGACGTCGTTCACTGCGACCTGCGGCTTGGTGGCGGCTGCAGTCGGGACGGTGGTGGTGTCGGTGGACATCAGGTGGGTTGCTCCGGTACGGATAGGTTGGTCGCTGGATCTACATTGTTGCCGCGCCCCGGGCATCCGGCCAAGACCAGCTGGCTTGCTGGACCAGGAGATTCCGCTTCCCGACCGGCCCCCATCGCCGGGTGACCCGGTGCAGAAGAGCCGCCGACAAAAGACCCACGGCGCGGGCGGTATCGTACGCGCTTTCTCGATCGTCGGGCAAACTGCCGTGCTCCTCGACGACCAGCGGGTCCCGGACGAGGACAATGCTCACGTCCGAGCAGTACCCACTATCGGCGAGGAGAATCCTTGACACGAGCCGACGAGCCCGAAGACGACGAAGTCCAGGGTAGCTCCGCAGAACGGTTGTTGGGCACAACCGATGTGACCAAACGCACCGTGGGCGCGGCGGAATCGCGGGCCGCGAGCCGACTGTGGTGGGACGCCGATGCCGACGACTACCAGGCCGAGCACGGCGCGTTCCTCGGCGAGAGCGACTTCGTCTGGTGCCCGGAGCGGCTGCGCGAGCAGCACGCCGGACTGCTCGGCGACATCCGCGGCAAGCGGGTGCTGGAGGTGGGCTGCGGCGCGGCGTCCTGCTCCCGGTGGTTGGCCGATCATGGTGCGCGGCCGGTCGGGTTGGACATCTCGGCCGGAATGCTGCGGAATGCCGTCGCATGCGGCGAGCACAGCGGCACCGCGGTGCCGCTGGTGCAGGCGAGCGCGGACTGCCTGCCGTTCGCCGAAGGGTCTTTCGACCTGGCTTGTTCGGCCTTCGGCGGGGTGCCGTTCGTGGCCGACGCCGGGGCGGTGTTCCGAGAGGTCGCGCGGGTGCTGCGGCCGGGCGGCCGGTGGGTTTTCGCGGTGACCCACCCGATGCGGTGGATCTTTCCCGACGATCCGGGGCCGACCGGGTTGACCGCGACGCACTCCTACTTCGACCGGACGCCGTACCTGGAGGTCGACGGCACCGGCCGGGCCACCTACGTGGAGCACCACCGGACCCTCGGCGACTACGTCCGCCAGTTGACCGCAGCGGGATTCCGGCTGCGGGATTTGGTCGAACCGGAGTGGCCGGAGGGGCACACTCAGGTCTGGGGTCAGTGGAGCCCGCTGCGCGGCCGCCTGTTCCCGGGCACGGCGATCTTCGTCTGCGTCCTGGATTCCTAGGGAAGAGCCGGTCCGTGGACTCGTTCGGGCAGCGGAACCTCAGGCGGACGCTTCAGGGAGAACACCGAAGGATGGGGCTGTGGCGACGGCACAGGAGTTGATGCGGGCGCAGTTCGCGCGGTTGGCGGCGTTGGACCCGCAGTTACCCGACACCCACCACCTGCCAGCTGACGGCGAGCCGATAGTGGCCCGGACTCCCGACGGTGCTTCGGCGGCCGGGCTGGTGGTGCGCAACACCAACCCGCCGGGTTCGGCGCAGAGCCTGTGGCAGGCCGGTGAGGTCTTCGAGCTCTTCCCGATCCTCGGCGAGCAGCCCCAGGCGGGCATGGACGCGTTGCTGCGGACCTGGCGCGGGTGGCTGATGGCGCACGCCGCGCCGGGGCCCAACTCGTCCTGCGTGGTCGTGTGGCCGAGCCGGGACGTCGCGGTGACGCGGGCGCTGCTGGACCACGGCTTCCTCCCGCTGTCCTGCCTGGCCGTGCGCCCACCCGGCCCGGCAACAGATACGAAACTGTCTGGTACCGTAAAGGTGCGTCGCGCCGGACCGGCCGACCTGGACGCCGTCGTCGAACTCACCCTCGCCGAGCTCGAATACGCCGCCCAGGTTGGTACGTCGACGTACCGCCCCGACGCTCCGCGGCTGAAGCGGACCGCTGCGCACGTGCGCCTGCACTCCAGCGATCCGGTGTGGCTGGCGGAGCAGGACGGGACGCCGGTCGCGGTCGCGGAATGCGGCTGGGTCGACACCGCCAAGTCCCCCAGCGGCTACCGGCTCCGGCCCGGCACGTGGGCGTACGTCAACTGCGTGTCGGTGCAGGAGAAGCTCCGCGGCACCGGCGTCGGCCAGCAGCTGATGACCTTGGCGCACAACGAGTTCGCGCGCGCCGGAGTCGTCGGCAGCTTCCTGTACTACAACCCGCCCAACCCGCTGTCCTCGGTGTTCTGGCCCCGCCAGGGTTACCGGCCACTGTGGACGATGTGGGAGGTGCGCCCGGCCACCGCGCTGCGCTGACGCTCGCCCGGCCGACGCACCGGCCGTGAGAGTCGAGGAGTCGGCGTGGAGATCGTCGCCACCGGTGTCGAGGTGAACGGAGCGCACGGAGCGCTGCTGGCGCCCACTTCGCTGCGCGCCCGCAGCGGTCATGTCCTGCTCGTCACCGGCGACCCGAACTCCGGGCGCACCGCGCTGGCCCTGGCGCTGTCCGGACGACTGCGTCCCAGCCGCGGCACCGTCCGCCTGGACGGCGCCACCGACGGCAACGCGCTGCGCCGCAGCGTCGCGGTCGTCGACGTACCGCAGATCACCGAGCCGGACGGCGCCCTGCCGGTGCGCGACGTGGTCGCCGAAGGCTTGAGCCTGGCTGGCCGCAGGTCCGGCCACCGCAGGGTCCGCGAGTGGTTGTCGGCTTGCGCAGCGGCGGGCGAGGAGCGGTTCGAGAACCTCGCCGGATTCGAACGAACCCGGCTGCTGGTCGAACTCGGCTGCGCGGCGCGCTCCACCAAAGCCCTGGTGCTGGACTGCCCCGACCGGCACGGCGGCGACCCGACCGGCTGGTACTCGCTGGCCGCCCGCCGCGCCGAGTGCGGCATGGCCGTCGTCGTCCTCTGCAACCCGCACTCCGCCGACCAGCTGGGCATCACACCCGCTCGGATCGGCGCGAACAACCTCGAAACGTCCACTCCGGATTCCCCCGAAGGTCTGCGATGACCACCTTCCGCCTCGCCGCCACCGAACTGCGCCGCCTCACTTCCGGCAAACTGCCCAGGCTCGCGCTGCTCGCCGTCACCCTGGTGCCGCTGCTGTACGGCGCGATGTACATCTACGCGAACTGGGACCCCTACGGAAAGCTCGGCTCGGTGCCCGCGGCCGTGGTCATCGACGATGCGGGTGCGCGGCGCGACGACGGCAGCCAGTTGCGGGCCGGTCAGGACGTGTACCGGGAACTCGTCGAATCCGGCACCTTCGACTGGAACCGCACCGACGAGCAGCAGGCCCGGCAAGGCGTCGCCAGCGGCCGGTACACGTTCGCACTGGTGGTGCCGAGAGACTTCTCCGCCGCCCTGCTCTCCCCCGCCGATTTCCAACCACGACAGGCGAAGCTGCGGCTGATCACCAACGACGCCAACAACTACCTCGTCGGCACCATCGCCGACAAGGTCGCATCCGAGGTGCGCGGCGGGGTAGCGGCGGGTGCCGGAACCGAGGCCGCGAACCAGTTCCTGCTCGGCTTCAGCACGGTGCACGACAAAACCGTCGAAGCCGCCGATGGCGCGGGACGACTCGCCGACGGAGCCGGGCAGCTGCACGACGGGCTGGGCCAAGCCCAGCGCGGCACCGCGCAGCTGTCCAGCGGCGCCCACCGGCTGCTCGACGGCCAATCCGAACTCGCCGCAGGAGCGAACCAGCTCACCGACGGCACCCGGCAGCTCCACAATGGACTGGATGAGCTCCGGGGGTCGACCGCGGCACTGCCCGAGCAGACCGCCGCTCTAGCCGACGGCGCGGCACAGGTCGCCGCCGGAAACGAAGAACTCGCGGCCAAAGCCCAGCAACTCGGCGGAGTCTCGCAGGCGATCGCGGACAACCTCGACGGGACCAAGGCGCGAATCACCGACCAGCTCCGCCAGGCCGGGGTGGACGAGGCGACTGTGCAGCGGATCGCCGCGGGCCTCGACCAAGTGAACAGCCCCATCACCGAAGCCAACGGCAAGGTCCAGACGCAGGTCGGCCAGCTGCGCGCACTGGCCGACGGATCCCGACAGGTCGCCGACGGCAACCGGAAGCTCGCCGAGGCGATGCCGACCATGGCCAGCGGCATCGGCCGCCTCGCCGACGGCGCGACCCAGGTCGACGACGGCGCGCACCGGCTCCGCGACGGCCAGCAGCAGGCCTTGACCGGCACCAGGCAACTGAGCAGCGGCGCCGATCAGCTCGCCGGTGGCGCCGAACAACTGACCGACGGTTCCGGTCAGCTCGCGGACGGGTCGAACACGCTCGCGGCGGAGTTGGGCAAGGGCGCCCAGGACATCCCGAACCCGGACGAGCAGACCCGCACCGCCACCGCAGCAGCCATCGGCGACCCGGTCGCCGTCGACACCCAGGCCCAGGTCAAGGCCGACACCTACGGCGCCGGGCTGGCCCCGTTCTTCCTGGGGCTGGCGCTGTGGATCGGTGGTTTCGTGCTGTTCCTGCTGATGCGCCCGCTGTCCAGCCGCGCGCTCGCCGCAGGTGTCGCGCCCTGGCGCGTCGCGCTGGGCGGTTGGCTACCCGCCGCAGCCGTCGGCCTGGTGCAGGCGGTGCTGCTGTACCTCGTCGTGGTCTTCGGGGTGGGCGTGCACCCGGCGCACGCCTGGTGGACGCTCGGCTTCCTGGTACTGACCTCGTTCGCATTCACCGCCGTGGTGCACTCGCTCAACGCCGCGTTCGGACCGAAGGGCAAGTTCATCGCCCTGGTCATCCTGGTGCTGCAACTCGTCACGGCTGGCGGCACGTTCCCGTGGCAGACGATCCCGGAACCGCTGCACCCGCTGCACCAGGTCCTGCCGCTGGGCTACGTCGTCGACGGCCTGCGCCACCTGCTCTACGGCGGCGCGGGTACGGCCGCGGTGCCGAACGCGGTCGGCGTCCTGCTGTGCTACCTGGTCGCGGCACTGCTGCTGAGCACCGTCGCGGCATGGCGGCAACGGATCTGGACCCCGAGCCGCCTCAAACCCGAACTGTCCCTTTGATCCTGTCGCTGTGCCCGTCTCGCATCACGGCGTGAACAGCGCCCCGTTCGGGCGGTGGGTGAAGGGCACCTTCTACCAAGTTACTTGGTGAAAGGTGCCCTTCACCTAGTCCTCGGCGTTGTGCAGCCGGTGCGGCACGCACGATTGATCGAGCTGGCGGGTTCCGGAGCGTCCAGTTTGGACATTTGGGGCATGTCGCTACTGCGCGGCGGTTTCGCCGGTCGGCTCGTCGTAGCGGGCGATCTCGATCAGGTTCCCGTCCGGGTCGCGCAGGTACAGCGAGGTGATCGCGCCCTGCGCGCCGATCCGGCAAACCGGGCCCTCTTCGATGCGCACGTCGTTGGCGCGCAGGTGTTCCTGGACCTCGGCGAGCGGATTGGCCGTGACGAAGCACAGGTTGGCCGAGCCGGGCACCGGGTGCGTGGCGGTCGGCTCCACCAACTCGCTGGCCGCGTGCAGCTTGATCGTCTGCCGACCGAAGCTCACCGCCCGCCGATCGCCGGGGAAGGTCACCGGCGTCATGCCGAGGATCCGCTCGTAGAACTCCACTGCCCGATCGACATCGGCGACGGTGAGGACCAGGTGGTCCACTCTGTCGATGCTGATCATGCTCCTCCTCGGGGTTGGCGCGGAAGCGGATTCGGGGATATCCGTCCCGTGCTGCGCACCTGTCGGAAGGCACAGCCGTGCCGCGCGCAGTCGCGACCGGTAGCGCCTAGGCAGGCTATCCGCACCGATCGGCGGCGCGTTCAGGCGGGCCCGCCGACGGTGATGTCGACCATCCAGAAAGGCTTCACCGGGCCGGATCCCACCCGATGACTGCACTCCGCAGTCACGCGATTACCCGCCGCCCAACCCCAGCCGAGGTGGCTCAGTGCGCGGCGGCGTCCCAGGACCGGCCCACGCCGACGGAAACCTCCAGCGGCACATCAAGCTGGTGCGCCGAGCCCATCTGGTCGCGCACCAGCTTCTCCACCTCGGCGCGCTCACCCTCGGCGACCTCGATGATCAGTTCGTCGTGCACCTGCAACAGCATCCGCGACCGCAGGTCGTTGTCCCGCAACGCGCGGTGCACACCCAGCATCGCGACCTTGATGATGTCGGCTGCGCTGCCCTGGATCGGCGCGTTGAGCGCCATCCGCTCGGCCATCTCCCGCCGCTGCCGGTTGTCACTGGTCAGATCCGGCAGGTAACGCCGCCGCCCCAGGATCGTGGAGGTGTAGCCGTCCTTGCGCGCCTGGTCGACGACTTCCCGCAGGTAGTCGCGGACCCGGCCGAACCGCGCGAAGTAGGCGTCCATCTGCTCCTTGGCGTCCTCGGCGGAAATCCGCAGCTGCTGCGCCAGCCCGTAGGCCGACAGGCCGTAGGCCAGCCCGTAGGACATCGCCTTGACCCGACGCCGCAACTCGTGGTCGACGTCCTCGATCGGCACCCCGAACGCCCGAGAGGCCACGTAGTTGTGCAAGTCCTCTCCGCTGCGGAACGCCTCGATGAGCCCCTCGTCGCCGGAGAGGTGCGCCATGATGCGCATCTCGATCTGGCTGTAGTCGGCGGTCATCAGCTCCGCGTAGCCGTCGCCGACGACGAACACCTCCCGGATCCGGCGGCCCTCCTCGGTGCGGATCGGGATGTTCTGCAGGTTCGGCTCGGTCGACGACAGCCGCCCGGTGGCCGCGATGGTCTGGTTCAGCGTGGTGTGGATCCGCCCGTCGTCCGAAATGGACTTCACCAAACCGTCCACAGTGGTCTTCAACCGGGTGGCGTCCCGGTGCTCCAACAGGTGTTGCAGGAACGGGTGCTCGGTCTTCTCGTAGAGCGTCTGCAGCGCCTCCGCGTCGGTGGTGTAACCGGTCTTGGTGCGCTTGGTCTTCGGCATGTTCAGCTCGTCGAAGAGCACCACCTGCAGTTGCTTCGGCGAACCGAGGTTGATCTCCTTGCCGATCACGTCGTAGGCGTCCTGCGCGGCCTGCTTGACCCGCGCGGCGAAGCGCGCGCCCAGCTCGTCGAGCTGGTCGGCATCCACCGCGATGCCCGCGCCCTCCAACTCGCCGAGCACCACCAGCAACGGCAGCTCCAGCTCGGTGAGCAGACCGCGGCTGTCGATGCGGTCCAACTCCACGTCGAGCGCGTCCGCCAGCTCGGCCACCGCCCGCGCCCGGACCAGCTCCGACGCGGCGGCCTTCTCCTTGGTCTCCGCTTCGTCCTCCAGCAGCGACAGCTGCCCGTCGTCATCGCCCTGCTCGGCGCGCAGCTCGCGCTGCAGGTAGCGGACCACCAGGTCGGGCAGCTCGAAGGACCGCTGCCCCGGCCGCACCAGGTACGCGGCCAGCGCGGTGTCGCTGGTCAGGCCCGCCAGCGTCCAGCCGCGGTCGCGGATGGCGTGCAGCGCGCCCTTGACGTCGTGCGCCGCCTTCGTCGTCGCCGGGTCGGCCAGCCAGTCCGCCAATGCCTGCTCGTCCTCCGCGCTCAGCTCGGTGACGTCGATGAACGCCCCGGCGCCGTCGGCGGTGGCCAGCGCGATGCCGGTCAGGTCGCCACGACCGCGCGCCCACTGCCCGGTGCACGCGAGCCCGACCCGGTTGCCGTTGCGGGCATGCTTGTCCAGCCATCCGACCAGCTGGCCGGGCTGCATGACACCACCGGAGATCTCGAAGCCCTCCTCGACCTCGGGCTCGACGGTGGACAGCGTCGCGAACAGCCGATCCCGCAGCACCCGGAACTCCAGGTCGTCGAACAACCGGTGCACCGCGTCGCGATCCCACGGCCGCACTGCCAGCTCCTGCGGCGTGGCCTCCAACGGCACATCGCGCACCAGCTCCGTCAACTGCCGGTTGAGCAGCACCGACGACAGGTGCTCGCGGAGCGCGTCGCCGACCTTGCCCTTGACCTCGTCGACCCGGTCCACCAGCTCGGCAAGCGACCCGAACTGCTGGATCCACTTGGTGACGGTCTTCTCCCCCACCCCGGGGATCTTCGGCAGGTTGTCCGACGGATCGCCGCGCAGCGCCGCGAAGTCCGGGTACTGCTGCGGCGTCAGGCCGTACTTGTCCTCGACGGCCTGCGGCGTGAAGCGGGTGAGCTCCGAAACCCCCTTGGTCGGGTACAGCACCGTGACGTCGTCGGTGACCAGCTGCAGCGCATCCCGGTCACCGGTACAGATCGAGACGTGGAAACCCGCCACCGCGGCCTGCGTGGTCAACGTCGCGATGATGTCGTCGGCCTCGTAGTTCTCCTTGCTCAGCACCGGGATGTGCAGCGCGCCGAGGACGTCCTGGATCAGGCTGACCTGGCCGCGGAACTCGTCCGGGGTGGCGCCGCGGTTGGCCTTGTACTCGGCGTAGGCGTCGCTGCGGAACGTCTTGCGCGAGACGTCGAAGGCGACCGCGAGGTGGGTGGGCTGCTCGTCGCGCAGCAGGTTGATCAGCATCGAGGTGAAGCCGTAGACCGCGTTGGTGTGCTGCCCGGTGCCCGTTTGGAAGTTCTCCTTCGGCAGGGCGTAGAAGGCGCGGTAGGCCATCGAGTGGCCGTCGATGAGCAGCAGGCGTCGGTCCTCGGAATCCGTCACGGCGGCGAGTCTAGGCTCAAGCCCTGACACCACGTGACCGGAGGCGGAGGAGGACCCAGCGGTGGCTGCGCTCGACCGCGGAAAGGCGACGACCAGCGAGAACGATTGGTCGAACCGGCTGCTACGGGCCGCCGACGAGCAGCTCACCGAGCGGATGGGCATCGAACTCGTCGAATGGAGCCCCGATCGAGTGATCGGCAGGATGCCGGTCGCTGGCAACCGCCAGCCCTACGGCCTGCTGCACGGCGGGGCGAACGCGGCGCTGGCCGAAACCGTCGGGTCCATCGCGGCGGCCCTGCACGCCGGGGCGAGCCGGGTCGCGGTCGGGCTGGAGCTGTCCTGCACCCACCACCGCGCGGTCACCGAAGGCGTGGTGACCGGCGTCGCCACACCCCTGCACCAGGGACGCAGCACCGCGACCTACGACATCACGATCACCGACGAACAGGGGCGGCGGACCTGCTCGGCGCGGCTGACCTGCGCATTGCGCGACCAGCCACCCGGGCAGTGATCGTCCGCGCCTAGGAGAGGTTCTCCAGCACCGCCTGGGCCACGGCCTTCATCGTGGTCCGGCGGTCCATGGCGGTGCGCTGCAACCAGCGGAACGACTCCGGCTCGGAGAGGTTGTGCTGGCTCATCAGCAGGCCCTTGGCCCGCTCGATGGTCTTGCGCGCTTCCAGCCGCTCGGTCAAGTCGGCGACCTCGGCCTCCAACGCCTGCACCTCGGTGAACCGGGACACCGCCAGTTCGATGGCCGGCACCAGGTCGCGCTTGGCGAAGGGCTTGACCAGGTAGGCCATCGCCCCCGCGTCCCGCGCCCGCTCGACCAGGTCGCGCTGGCTGAACGCGGTCAAGATCACCACCGGCGCGATCCGTTCACCGGCGATGTTGGAGGCCGCCTCGATGCCGTCCATCTTCGGCATCTTGATGTCCAGGATGACCAGATCCGGGCGCAGTTCCTCGGCGAGCCGGACGGCTTCCTGCCCGTCCCCGGCCTCACCGACCACCTGGTAACCCTCCTCGCGGAGCATTTCCACCAGGTCGAGTCTGATCAACGCCTCGTCCTCGGCCACGAGTACGCGACGTTCGACGGGCTTGGCCTCGCGTGTGTCCTCGACAGCCGGCGTCGTCACCGGGGTCCTCCAGTAAAACTCGGGTCCGCCGATGCGGATTGCATCGGAAACCGCAGCTTACCGGGTACAACTTCACGCCGAGGTAAACACGCGACGTGACCATTGCGACATCAGGTGGATCATGTCCGCACCGCCCGCCGCCGCACGAACAGCAGGTAGATCAGCACGATCGCGGCGAGGCTGATCAGGCTGAGCGTGAGCTGCGAACGGATCTCCTCGATGGCGCCCATCGTGACGATCACCGCGGCGATCAAGATCAAGGTGGCCCAGGTCAAATACGGGAAGAACCACATCCGCAACTTAAGCCGCTCAGGCGCCTCCCGTTCCAGCTGCCGCCGCATCCGCAATTGCGAGAGCGCGATCATCGCGTAGATGAACAACGCGACAGCCCCGGCGGAGTTGATGATGAAGTAGAAGATCGTGTCGGGTGAGACGTAACTGGCCGCAACAGCGACGTAACCGATCAGCGTGGACAGCACAATCGCCTTCCACGGCACACCACGACCGTTGACATCCCGAACCCATTTCGGCGCGAATCCCCGCCGCTGCAAGGCGAAGAGCATCCGCGAGGCCGTGTAGAGCCCGGAGTTGAGCACCGAGATCACGGCGGTGAACACCACCACGTTCACCACGACCTCCGCCGCGGGCAAACCGAACCGGGTGAAAGCCGCGGCGTACGGGCTGCCGCCATCGGAGGGGATCTCCTGCCACGGCGTGATCATCACCAGCAACGTCACCGAGCCGACGTAGAACAGCAGCACCCGCCACACCACGGCCTTGGTCGCCTTGGCCACCGACTTCTCCGGCTCGTCCGATTCGGACGACACGATGGTGACGATCTCGGTACCGAAGTAGGAGAAGATCACGATGACCACGCCGTGCAGCACGGCGAAACCGCCCTTGGCCACGAACCCGTCGAGTGCGATGTTGCCGACCGAGAACTCCGCCCCCGGCCAAATCCCCAGCACGAAAACGGTCCCGCACACCAAGAAGATCACGATCGTGATCACCTTGATGGACGCCAACCAGAACTCGGTCTCCCCGAACGACCGGACCGAAACCAGGTTCGTCGCGGTGAGCAGCAGCATCAACACCAGCGAGATCGCCCACTGCGGCACCGCGGGCACCAGCGGGTTCAACAACTCGGCACCGACCACGGCCTCGAAAGCCACCACGCCGACCCAGTAGTACCAGTACAACCAGCCGATGGTGAACCCCGCCCAGTTGCCCAACGAGATCCGCGCGTACTCCATGAACGACCCCAGCGCGGGAGCCGCGGTGGCCATCTCGCCGAGCATCCGCATCACCAGCACGACGATCAGCCCGCCCACGGCGTACGACAGCACCGCCGCCGGGCCAACGGTGGAGATCACCGCGCCGCTACCGATGAACAGGCTGGCGCCGATGATGCCGCCGAGCGCGATCATCTGCAGGTGGCGGTTCTTCAAACTCCGCCGCAGCCCAACAGCGTCGGCATCGGCTGCGGACCCGACCCTGGCTTCATCGACCACAACAGCCCCCCGGTGCTCATCCGGCAAACCTCGGTGCAGAGGTTGCGAACCTAACCCCCAGTGATCCACAACCACCAGGGTCCCGAACCGGGATGAACCAGACGAAAGATCCCGCAACACCCTCCGGGCAGCGGTTGATCAAGGGGCGAGTATGCTCACATGCACACCAGCCCCCGTAGCCCAATCGGCAGAGGCAGCGGACTCAAAATCCGTCCAGTGTGCGTTCGAGTCGCACCGGGGGCACTGGCCTGATCAGGCAAAATGAAGCAAACTGTTGATCTTTAGTTGATTTCTGGGTGCGAGTTTGTTGCAACGAGATACTCAGCAAGCGCCAGGTGTCGCACTCGAGGCATCAGCCAGCACCGCTTTTGGCGACACGCCGATCGACACCCAGCTATGGAGGACCGGTCGACGGACCCTGGTCTGGATCGATCGCCGGTTACGCTGCGCTGGGTCGGGTGCGTCGGGCATGTCCAGCAAGTGGCAGGTCCTATGATCGGGGCGTGATATTGCGGTGCACCGGCAAGGTGTGGCGCTGTTGCGGATCTCCACTCCGGTCGCCGGTAAGGCTTCCACGGAGGATTTTTATGCCCATCTAATCTGGGTCCAGCGGCGAAAATGCCTGTTGCTCACCCATGCCGGAACCCTTTTCTCGCCGTTCGTGCCCGATGCGACCGTCGCCGAGCTGCGCCCAGTCGGACCGTTTGTCGTCTCGGCGATCGAGGGGACGTTGCGCAGCGAGGGTCTCCCGCCCGATGCGCTTGCCAGGCAGAACGTGACCGTGGGCAAGACTGCCGAGCTGCGCGTCGTGGGCACCATGAACGACCTGGCGGGCATCACCGATGCCTGTCATCGCCACCGCCGGTGGGCTGGCCCGCTGTGACATCGACGCTCTCAATCACGACCTGCATCGCACGATCAACAGCATCACCGGCTACGTGCCGCCGATCGAGCTCGTCACCGCACGCCGCGAGGTTACGCGGTAACAAGGCGGTGCTGGTGCACAGCACTACCCAGTCGGCCGCGGGTTCTGGCGGCTGACTAAGAGGTTCCGGCAGTAGGGCGTAGCTGATCTTGATTCGAGGGCCGGGAGTAGGGCGGGCATGGCCGTTGGTGATCATGAAGTTGCTGACGCTTCGTGATCACGAGGAACGACCATGCCCTTGCTGCCATCTTTGCTTATCGAGCCGGTCTGGGGCCAATTCGCCGAGTTGCTGCCCCAGCGCCCGGAGTTCGACCCCAAGCATCCGCTGGGCTGTCACCGCCGCCGTATCGACGACCGTGTGGTCTTCGACCACATCATCTCCGCACTGGTGCACGGCAGTGGCTACGAACGCATCGCCACCAGGAAATGTTCGGACCGCACCATCCAGCGCAGGCTGGACGAATGGGCCGAACTGGGTATCGCCACCCGACTGAACGCGTTATGCCTGGCCGCGTTCGACCGGATGATCGGCCTGAGACTCGATGATCTGTCCGTCGACGGGTGTATCACCAAAGCACCCTGCGGTGGCCAGAAAGCCGGACCATCACCAGTGGACCGCCGAAAAGGTGAACTGAAACGCTCCATGTCCACCGAAAAACAAGGTGTGCCACTGGGAATCGTCTCCGCAGGCGCCAACCGCCACGACTGGCCACTGCTGGAACCCACCCTGCGACAAACCCGGCAACAGATCACCGACCTACCCGCCGGTGGCCTGCCCCGCACTGCCCGCGTGCACCCCGACAGCGGTCACGACAGCGGCAAAACCCGCGACCTACTCGACGACGAAGGCCTGACCGGCGTCATTGCCCGAAAAGGTCTCTTCGCACCCATCCAGGCCGGCACACGGTGGGTAGTCGAGCGCGGCCATTCATGGATGAACAACTTCGGCAAGCTCCGCCGCTGCACCGACCGCAACGCCACAACCGTCGACTTCTACCTCTACCTCGCCGCCGCCATCATCACCGTCCGTCAACTCATCCACCACGCCCGAACCCACTACCGCTGGGACACCCGCCCCACCACCCGACGCCTCAAATGATCCAATCGCCGGAGCCACTTATCCAAAACGGACCCGCCCTCGGACGGTCTTCGCTAACCTCGAATAAGAGATCTGACTCACATATCGATCGCGGGGAGTGCTGGATGGCGGACTTGGACCGGCAGCAGAACTCCAGCCGCCGAAGCCTGCTTCGCTGGCGGATCAGCACTGCGGTGGTGAGCGTGCTGGCGCTGGTACTGGCCATTGTCGCCTATACGAACAACGTCCAACTCAACGATCGGATCCAGTCCGCCAACGCCGTAAGTCTGGCCGAGGAATCGAACCGACTCGCCGGCCTGGACGAGCTCCAGGACCACGTCGCCGATGTCAATCCGACAGACGCCCTGCAGCTGGCGTTGGCAGCCTACCGTGAGAAACCGGACAGCCCAGAGGCTTACGGAGCCCTGCTCAGGCAGCGGCTTTACTGGTTGGGCGTCGATCGCCTGCCGGCCGATCCGTTGTTGCGCAACGTGAATACGCTCCGGTCAAGCGCGGATGGCAAAGTCGTGGCCTTTGCATCCTGGGATGCTTCTACCATCACGATTTGGTGGAACCTACCTGGTCCGGACACGCGGCACCGCGAGATCCGCACAGAAAGCGGGGCGTTCTCGCTGAGCCCGGACGGCCGGTGGCTGGCCGCGACCGGGGAATCCGGCCTCCAGGTTTGGGATCTGAGCCGGCCCGGTGATCCCATCGTATTGGGTTCGGACGGAGTGTTCGGCGAACCCACGTTTAGCGCGAACAGTCGGTATTTGTCCGCCGGTGCACGGTTCAGCCTGGAACGAGAGGGCGAACCGCAACACATCCGAGCCTGGGACGTGCAGACCGGACAGGAGGTCCAGAGTGGAGCGCAAACGCCGATAATGGCGGACAATCCGAGGTATCAACCGTACGTGTCGCCGGACGGCATGTTGCTGACGAGCACAGAACCCACACCTGACACGGACTCCGGAATCGCTGCTGTCGTACGGGAACTCTCCACCAACCGGGTACTTCGGTCATTTCCTTTATCCGAGGATCAAGGCACATCACCTTCAATCCTCAGCAATGGAACACGCATTATCGGCTGCGTAGGCAACACCGCGACGATCTACGACGCGTATTCCGGCTCGGTTCAGCATTCGTTCCCGATCAGCGACGACTGTTCGTACAATGTCGATGACGCTGGGCAATACTTGCTGCCCAGCAGCGACGAAAGCCCGTACCAGCCAATCGGCGCGATACGCCTCGACACCGGACGCTGGTTCGACTTCGGCGATTCTCCGGCGCCCGTCTCCTGGGGAGATTCACCGGTCGTGCTCATCCCCGGCGACAATGAAGTGCTCACCGCGATCTCCATCAGACAGTCGGTCTCCGACAGAGCGGGTGTCGTACAAGTCAGCCAGGTCGCCGCCCGGCTCGGACCGATTCCGCGTCTCCCCAGAGCGGACATACTCACGCAGTCATCGGACGGCAGATTATGGGCGGCATACACCTATTGGTACGAGGACGAACGACTAGAACTGGCGTTGCTGGATGCCAACGGGGCTGTGCTGAACATCCTGCCTGTTCCGCAGTCACCAGACGCGTTGGGGTTCGACATCACCGGAGAACGTCTCTTCGTGGTGACCGACAACATAGTGAGCATTTTCCGCACCGATGGACTCACATTCGAGCGCGAGGTGCAATTGCCGACTCCTACGATGAGCGGGATCGGCGATGAACGAACCGCATCAGTGACGGCCACCTCAGATGGATCGATCTTCATCGGGCAGTTCGGAACACTCTCAAAATGGAACCCGAACACCGGGCGGCAGATAGGGCGGGCCGTGACCGTAACCCCTGCCCAGACTGGTTCGCTTGCACCGCAAGGCCCGCTGACCAGCCGTCGTCCCGGGCACCCCGACCAGCTTATTGTGCGCGCCGAAGAAGAACTGTCAATTCTGGATATCCGGTCACAGACCCGATTGAGTTCGACAGTTCTGGAAGACATGTACGCCAGCCTCTGGGACAGCGATACGATGACCTCGCCGGATGGTTCGACTGCAGCAATGGAGACCGGCACCATCGGCCTTGTGGATCTGGATGAGATGCGCGTGCTTCCCGTGCTGCAATCGCCGGACCAAGAAGACGAAGAGCTCGTCGGATTCTCTGGCAACTACCTGTTCACCACGACAGAAGAACAAGTACATATCTGGCGATGGGATCAGTCACGTCTTATCGCATCGATAAAGAAAGAAGCCGAACCGGCGATCGACGGGAGCAATTTCTTCCCCAACGGTTTCCCAGGCTATCGCAAACCACTCTCCCTTGATCCCGAAGAGTGGTTCCGTGATCTCTGCCGCCTCTCGAACCGCGACTTCACTGAGCAGGAACTACGGCTTCTCCCCGAAGGCGTCAGCCATGACCGGCCGTGCGACAGGTGACTTTACGGCCAAAATGGTCCAACCCGCGGCTTCCGGACACACGCGAGCTAGCATGCCGAATACGAATTCACAACCGCAGGATCATTACAGTCCATCAATTCATCAGAACCGGGAATAATCTGATACGCACTTTCGTATTCCCACCACTGGCCTGCCGCAACTGTCTCAAAAGGCTTCCCAGCGGACGTTCCGTCACTACGAACAACCACACTTTCATGCTCGTTCTCGTACGAGACTTCGACCACGAGTTCCCAGGTACAAAAGCAGTTAAGGGTAGCTGCCACAATCTCGAATGGCAAAGGCTCCCCTAGCTCGGCAAACCTGCTTTCTTCGTCCAGAAAAGGACTCCCGACTTTAATTTCACCATTATCGTCTTCCTTGACAGAATACAGTCGAGTGTCATCGCTGTCGAGATTCACCGTAAGCAGGTCCGCAACCCCACCCCCCGCCTGGCGTTTGAAGATAAACGTTCCCCCATCAGGCGACTTTCGCTCCAGCACCCTTGCCCGCATGTCATTGACGCGCACTCGTTGACTACGGTTGCCGACAAGATTGACCCTGTGCCGACTTACAAAAGGAGAATCCAAAGAACCCTCAGAGCCAACTCGGATACCACCCTCATGAATCATTTCCTGATCTATCGACTCGCCAGAGTAACTCTGATCTGCTCGCATATCACGATAGACCCTCCTTAGATGGTCCACCTGTTGCGTTGATAACGCCTTCGGGAAGTACCACCCATAAATCGCGTCATCGTCGCCAGGCACCGACCGGACATCCTCCGCGATCAGCGCCGGCTTCTTTTCCAGCTGAATATCCTTGAGAGCGTCGTTAACAGGCGCGGTCATAAACGAGGTCACGATGGCCAACACCGCAGCCGCACCCCCGACCACTGTCCAGAAGCCTGCACTGGAGCGCACCCGCTTGCGGGAATCTCCGACCTCGATCGAAGCGCGTTGATTAGATCTCTTCCTACCTGCAACAACAGGTCGTTTTCTCATCTACCCCCCAGCACTGCTACACGGAGCGAGCATTCGCTCACGAATGCTACCGAATGATCAACCTGACCAATAGGACTTCTCACCTATTTGCAGTCAACACAGCGGTGCTGCCACGTCAACGGCGTGTTCAGCCTGACGCGTCAGGCAAAGGTCGGACGGATGGACATATGAGTGATCACCTCCGATGCCGTGAGCTCAGCCCTGGAGAAGATCAACAAGCCCGGTCGAAAGCGGTTATGGGGGCAGGCCGCCGTGGCTGAGATGGTGGCGTTCAACGCGCGGCTCCCCAGCCTGTGGCACCGGTGCGCCACTGCCAAATCCGGCTAACGCCGATGAGCCACCAGCTGGGTGCGAGTCTGGGTGTGAACTGCGGCCGATAGCGCCTCTGCAGCAACACTTTTGCCACCGATCTGTCCCGTTAGCCCTGCGGTTACACCGGAGCAAGAACTTCTTGCCGACTCAAAATCCGTCCAGTGTGCGTTCGAGTCGCACCGGGGGCACGTACCGCATCTACACAAGCGGCTGGTGCCTGTTGAACAGGCACGTCTCGTGTAGATGGCATGACTTCGGTGATCCTTTCTGCCGCTAGGGCGATTTGGGGTAGTTGGTCGGCGTGCAGCTTGATCGTGATCGTGGCTTCGTCGCTGTCGTCGCGCAGTCGCACGGTGAGGTGGGTGATCTCGAACAGTCGCCGGAGCAGTGCCTCGGGGGCGTGCGTGAGGTTCAGCGCTAGGTAGGGCAGCGAGTCGAGTAGCGCAGCGTCGTCTGGGCTGGGTCTGCCTGGCTCGGCTTCGTCGGCTGCGTCCAGCTCGGCCACACTCGCGAGTGTGGCCTTTTTCTGGGCTTCCAGTTCGTTGTAACTGCCGCGCAGTCCCTTGGTGAAGGGGTCGTCGGGGTCTCCGTCCTGGGCTTGCCGCAGGATCGAGTTCTGACGGCGGGCGATATCAGCCAAGACACGTTGGAGCCGTTCGCGTTCGGCTTGGCGTTGGCGGGTGGCGCGGTCGTCGATGCCGTCGAGGTCGGCGGCCAGGATCTCCCGCCGATGCGGACCGAACACACGGTCCGCGAAGAAACGCGACACCGCATCGAGTACGTGGTCTTCGCGGAGGTAGACGGTCTTGGGGTGGCCGTCGTATTTGTCCGGGCGGCCTCGGTTGTTATTGCGGGGCCAGCATAGGTAGTAGGGCTTGTTGTGGCGTTGGCCGCCGAACATCCGTCGACCGCAGCCGCAGAACACCATGCCCCGGAACAGGTACGTGCGGCGCGCTTCGGGGTGGGTGTTGCGGTCGTTGCCCGCGCGGGAGCCGCGCTTGGCTTGTGTGCGGGCGGTCATCTCGTCGAACATCCACTTCGGGATCAACGGCTCATGCGTAGGCTTCGGTGACCACACCCACTTGACCGGATCGTTAACCTTGCCTCGCTTTGACCGCGAAGCCCGGCGGTTGAACACCTGAAACCCGGTGTATTTCGGGTTTCGCAGGATCTCGTACACGCTTGTCTTGCCCCACGCACCACGGGCGCGCTCTTTGCCGGGTGGGATGGGTGGTGGGTAGCGCTGCGGGTCGGCGTTGAGGCGTTCGGCGATGGTGTCGTAGCCGAGCTGCTCGTGGTAGCGCCACTGCGCGATCTGCGCCACCGTCTCAGCACACAGCCCGTCCGGTTCCAGCCTGGTCTTGGTCTGACCTTTGTCGGCCTTGGTTGGGTTGGGGTGGCGGTAGGTCTTGGCCTTGTAGCCGTAGGGCGGTTTGCCGATGTTCCAACCCTCACGGACATGAGTGCACAACCCGCCCCAGGACTGTTCGAGAGTGTTGATCACCTCGTACTCGGCGATGGACTGGTTGATCCGCCGCTGCAACACCCGCTGAGCACGGCTACCGCTGAGGGTGATCGGCTCGTCGGCCGCGAACAGCGGCACATCCGCCTTCTCGAACTCGCGCTCGACGGAGAGTCCTTCGTAGGCGCGGCGGGCGACGCGGGAGATGCTTTCGCAGATCACCACATCGAACCGACGTCCAGGGTGGGCCGCCTCGTCGAGCAGATCGGCGATGCCGCCGTCGCGGGCGATGGGGATGTCGAACCGCTCGTAGTTCTCGCCGTGGCCGCGCTGGTCGAGTTCCATACGCCCGGACTCGACGTCATAGAAATGCGCGACGATGACCCACGATTCCGGGATCGGGGTCTTGCAGTTGCCCAACTGCCGCACCAGCGACTGACGCGGGTCCTGCTGATCCTCGGTCGATGTGCGGCCGAGGAAGGCCACGCGCACCTCGTCGCGCAGCAGCGCTGCCGTGGACATCCCCAGCGGCGACACCGCGTAGTCCGACAACCCCGACGGTCCCGACGCTCGCACCGGCATCGTTGCGGAAACCTCGGCGGTGCGCCGCAGCACCGCCGGAGCCGGAGGATTCACCGCAGGCCCATCATCATCGGTAGTCACGACGCCTCACCTCCTCGTGGTCAAATGTTCCGAATTGTGTGTTCCGCGCCCATTCCAGCAGGTCCCGAACCACGCGGAGAACTCCCCACGGATTCGCTTGGATATTCCCGCGCTCCGTGCCGTTTCTGCTGATTATGGTACCTCCAATCGATGTAGCTGGTCGATGATTTATCGCCCCCTGTTCTGCTATTTTCGGGCGATTTTCTGGGCTGCGGGTCCCCGACCGGATCAGGCGGGCCGACGGGTGGCTTCGCGGCATCGTTGCGGCTGGTTGCGACATGTTCGGGCTCATGGGCGAGCTGTCCCTGCACGCTCTTCTAAAGCGCGATTTTTGGCGCTCAGCAGCAAAGAGATCTTGCGTCGATTCTTGACTGTTATATTCGGCTTGTTCGCATATTGAGATGCGCCGCACACACGCTGGTTATGGGAACCAGTCTGGCTCCTGTCGGTTTCCCCGGTCACGGGTATGTCCTGCGGGAATGCGGAGTGCAAAGGGGCCGTTGACACCCGTACTGGAGGACGGGGCACCAACGGTGTCCTGGACGGCGGGGCGGACGTCCCCCTGGACGGGGCGAACCACTGCGGGAGTGAGTCATGCGGCCTTGCCTTCCCTGGGATCATCCGCGTCACGGTCTTCGCCGTGGTGTTGGGTTCTGGCCCAGCGCAGCAGGTCACCGATCACATCGGCGAGTTCGCCGCGCAGTCGCTGGCCTTCCGCGCCGCCAACTCGGGTGACATGGCCGGTGAAGTGGCGGGCGTTGCCGCGCGTGCGTTTCGGATCATACTGCCAAACCGGCTGGTCAGGTCCGGTCTCCGGCAGCTGTTCGATGTGGTCGTCGGGGGCTGTGCAGGGAAGCGGGACGATCGGTGCGGCGTGGTCGTCTGTGCTCGGGGGCTGGTCGTCGGGCTCGTCTGGTGTGCGGTGGTGGGGGTACATGGGATACCTCCTGCCCGCGACGCCCACACAACGGTGGGACCGGGTCGCGGGTGCTGGTCGTGGTCACGGTGCAACCGTCGACGCAGCGGACACGCACCAGCCGGAGCACCCGCATTCCCTTGCCCGCGTGGGTTTGATCGGGTTGCGGGCACGCGCCATGACGCGCGCTGTGGTGGCTGGCGGTGTCGGCGTGCTACGGCCGGTGGGCTTCGACTCCCCGACTGTCCTTCGAGCACCCGTCGGGGCCAGCGATCACCGGTCGACTGAACTCCTTGTTGTCCTGCCGAGACTTGCTCCGAGACCACCGAGACACAGGCCGAGACTGGCCGCCTCGATCGGTCTCGCCGGTCTCACTCGCAGTCTCGGCGTGGTCTCGCCGAGGGAGACCACACAGGACGGTCGACGCGGGAGTCCAGATTTCAACACGAGGGGTTCATGCGATCCGCTCGTCGTACTCGTCATCGGGCTCTGGATCGTCGTAGAGGATCAGCTCGTCGTTACCACCGCCTTCCGCTTCGGTGTAGGTAGCTTCCGTCCTTGCGGGGGCCGCGCCGACAGCATCGGCGAGTTCGGCCAGCGTCAGGCGTCCTGCGACACCTCGCCACAGCGCGCCGAGTGGTATCCACACACGACCATGCGGCCCTCCCTCCACCATCTCGGCGTATTCGCCGCAAGCCAGGGCGACCGGCATTCCAGTCGTGCTGCCGAGGTGCTTGGTCATCGCGCGGCGGATGATCTGCTCGCGGCCCAGCGTGGGGCACCAGATCAACGTCACCGCTTCCTCGGGGAACCCGGCTTTGTGGGTGAAGGACAGAGCGGGGTCGGGGATGCTGCCGATGCGCTCGCGGAGTTCATGCGCCCCGACACGGGGCGGATCATCCAGCAACAGCACGAACGGCAACTCACGGCCATCGGGCAAGCGCCACACGCCGTAGCCGTCCGTGGTGGCCGCCCACGCCTTGCTCACCCGCCACGCCGACCGCCAACGAACCAACTTCCCACCCGCGCCAGTTTCGCCGCACGCGGAGGCGATCAGGGCGCAAAACCAGGCGTGCTGGGCGGCCAGCTCGGTGTAGCGCCATCCGTTGAACAGCTTCCGCCAGCGTGCCGCGATCTTCGCGGGCCGCATCGGCGTCACTCCACGCCCGGCAGCGACGATCTTCGCTCCAGCGGGGCCGAGCATCCACTGCCACTCATACGAGCCACCACCGGCACGAAACGGCCGAGCGCGCTCCAGCACCCGCCGCTGATACAGCGTCGCAAGCCGGTGTTGCGCGGTGATCAGCGACGAGAGCCCCGCCAGTAACGCCACCTGCGACGTGGTGAAGGTGAAATGCTCCTCCAACAACACCAGGATGCGGCGATCCCGCTCGGTCAGGCGAGCGTCCACAGCAGACACCTCGCCCGGCGACAGCCGCCGCCCGCCGCCGAGATCTGATGGCATCATGGATTTACCCATGGAAGTCTGGCACCTCCGCCGCCACTACTACAGGCCGCTGACCAGCGACAAGACCGCGTTGTCCCGGCAGGTCGGGGCGGCAGCTCTGGGCAGAACCCGCAATGGAACCCCCGCTGGTACCCCAAGATGAACCCCCAACGGAACCCGAACTTGTTGATCTCACCACGCAGCAAATGGATTCCTCGACAGCGCGCCGCGCCAGCCACGAGCGTCGTCTAGCGCGTGCTGCTGCCGCCCATCACGAGACGCCGAAAGCTGGTCACCAGAGCAAGCGACGGCACAGCAGACTCCCTTGTAGTGAAAGAGAAAACCGTCTCCAACATGACGAAGATAAGATGAGAGAGCAGCTAGTGCCTCGTCAAGCAATGTTGATCTTGTAATTGAGGTTTCGGATGGGTGAGTTGATCGCGAAGTGTTGTTTGGGTTGAGTGCGGGCGTTGTGCCATCGGATGTAGGCGGCGATGGCGGCGTTTTGCTCGGTGTGGCTGCGGTGGTCGGTGCCGGACAGCGCGAAGTAGCGCAGGGCGGCGAACTCGCTTTCGATCCAGTTCAGCCAGGAGGCGTTGGTCGGGGTGAACACCAGCTCGATGTTGTTGGCCTGGCACCAGGACAGCACGTCGGGTCGCTTGTGTGGCCCGTAGTTGTCCAGGATCAGATACAGCCGTTGGCCCGGCCAGCGACGTCGCAGGGTCTTGCAGAAGTCCAGGAACTCCCGCCACCGTTTGCGTTCCCGGATGCGGTAGGTGATCTTGCCGGTGGCCAGATCCAGCGCGGCGAACAGGTGCCGCACCCCTTCGGTGCGGGTGTAGGTCGCACGCAACCGCGCCGGCTGCTTGAACGGTCGCCACACTTTTCCCTTACGAGGCAAGAGATTCAGCGGCCCAAACTCGTCCACGCAGACCACCCTCCCGTCCACGGGTGGATGGTCGTAGAGGTCGAGGACGCGGGCGAGCTTCGCGGTGAAGTCGGGATCGTTGCTGGCTTTCCAGGTCTTGGTGGCCTGCCAGGAGATCCCGCCATCGCGCAGAATCCGTCGCAGCGTTTCCCGACTGATCCGTTGCACGATCTGGCTGTCGATGAGGTAGTCACGCAGCTTCGACAGCGACCACGTCGAAAACGGCTGCCCCAGGAAACGGGGGTCACATCCGGCGATCGCGCAGATCCGGGTCCTGGCCGGATCATCGATCGTCCTGGGTGCGCCCCCGTTCCATTTTGGGTCCAGCGCGGCAAACCCCCGTTCGTTGAAGGAGTGGATCACATCGCGGACATAGTCCCGCGAGCACGCCAGCAGGTGCGCGATATCCGAGACCGACTGGCCCTGAGCCGAGGCCAGCACCACGATCGACCGTCGCAGCTTCACCGGGTCCTTCGCGGTCCTGCCGATGCGCTGCAACCGCTGCCCCTCGGCCATGCTGACCGGACGCACGAACACCTCCGGACGACGAGGCATCCACCACCCCCACACACTGATCAACTCGTGTCCACAGCATGCCCGACAACCCGAACTAAAAGATCAATAACCCCATCAAGGTTCATAGACGAGGCACTAGGACCAACTGTCTACGTGGGACTCTCCACCCGGCGTTGGCGACCGTTTCGCCCCCGGCGGTGGTGATAACCAATGGTTACCCATTGAAGCTGGCACACTCGCCGAGCCCGCCGCACCGCGCTGACCTGCGACAAGGCCGTCTTGTTCCGGCATTCCGGGGCAGCAACTCTGATGAGAAGATGAGTAGGCGCATGAACAGGCAGATGAACAAGCACATGAGTAGGAACCTCGCGGACCGATCTTGTCCACGCCACAGGCGCGTAGCCGACTCCTACCGGCATGATCACACCTTCCCTCGCTCACCGGCGGCACGAATCCGCGATCAACGAACGTGCCATTCGTGCCCGCCGTACTGGAAATCCTTGCGACCCTGAAGTCCGCGAAAACAGGCCCTCATCGGCCATCGATCAAGGAAATGTGACAAAAATCACTGATCAGTACGGGCTGCTGGACGCCCCGGTGGACCTCAACTCCCAGACCGCTTGTGCGCTATCCAGGCCAGTCAACACACTAGGAAGCAGCAAGATAGCTCCGAAACGCACTCCCGTCAAGCTCTACTCGGCTGCCGGTTTGAGCGCGACGGGGGGTCAGCCTGTGATCGCTCGTGGCAAGTGGGGAACGTCGGTCAGGCTCTCGAAGGCGGTAGTGGCTCCGGCCGCGCGTAGGTCGGCGATCGAGTATTTGCCGGTGGCGACGGCGATGATCTGGGCGCCTGCTGTGAGTGCAGCCTCTACGTCGCTGGGTGTGTCTCCGATGAGGACCACTTGCTCTGCGGGAATCGTGTTACCGAGTCGGTGCGCTGCGCGTTTGCGGGCGATGGTGACGAGTTCGGGGCGGTCGCGGTGGTCGTCGCCGTAGGCGCCGGTAGACAGGTCGAGGTAGCGGTCGAGTCCGAAGGCTTCGACTTTGATGCGGGCGACGTCGGTGGTATTGCCGGTGAGCACGCTCTGGTGAAGGCGAGGCTCGCCTGCGAGGGCATTGAGTGCTTCCCATACGCCGGGAAGTACTCGACCTCGTGTTGTGAGTTTGTCGATCGCGTCGCGGTAGCCGTCGGCGAGCGCGGCGGCGAGCTGGTTGACAGCCTGTTCGGTGGGTTCGAGGTCGTGTAGTTGCAGCGTGTTGTGGATGATGTCGAGCTCGGTGCGGCCGTGCACGGTGGCAAGTTCTCGTAGAGGTTGGCCGGTCACTTGGGGAAACACGCGTTCGTAGATCTCGCGTCCTACCCCGCGTGTTTCGATCAGGGTGTGGTCGATGTCCCAGAGCACCAAGTGCGTCAGGCCGTCGGCTGCCATAAATGCCAGTGTCGCAGGTGATCGATGCCGTAGCATCAACCCCGCAGACCCATTCTGGCTGGGGCGGCGAGCGATGGTTGAGCAACTGGCGCTGGACGTGGGTGAGCGGGTCCGGTTTCACCGGCTCGCGGCGAAGAAAACCCAGAACGTGGTAGCTGGCCTCGCTGGAATCACCACCGATTACCTGTACCAGATCGAGCGCGGTAAGAAGCTGCCCACCGTGCCGGTACTGGTCGCCATCGCTGCTGCACTCGATGTCCCGCCCGCATCCCTGATCAATACGCAATCGCAGGAGGTTGTGCCGCGACAGAGTCGTGCTGCGGGCGAGGAGTTGCACCGGGCGATAACGCTGCCGCCAGCGGCTGAGGGAGAACCGCTGCCGTTGGCCGACCTTCGCAATCAAATCAACGAAGCGTGGCGGTTGTGGCAGTCGTCGCCGACCCGATATAGCCAGGTCAGCGGCCTTCTCGGGAATCTCATCGTGGAAGTCGAGCGTTCCCTGCACACCGCGGACGCCACTGGCACCGGAGGCGAGGCGCACCGGGCGGCGGCCGATCTCTACGGGCTCACGCGCACTGTCGCTAAGCGTACGGGCCGCGTGGACCTGGCGCTTCTCGCCGCAGACCGGGCATTGCGCGCGGCCGAGGCGAGCGATGATTCCCTGCGGGTTGGTGCGGCGCGCTGGAACCTGGCCCACGTTGCTTTGGCGGAGCGCCATCATGAGGTGGCCGAAGATATCGCGATGAACGCGGCGCACGAGCTACGAGACCATTCCGGCCCAGATGCTGCCGCTGTGTACGGCTCGCTGATTCTTGTCGCAGGCGTCGCTGCCGCGCGTCGGCGGGATACGTGGACAGCTCGGGATCGCGTTCGCTCGGTGATGCCGGTGGCGTGGAAGACCGGCGAGTGCAACACCCTCTGGACCGCGTTCGGCCCGACCAACGTCGCGATGCACGCGGTGAGCATCGAGGTCGAGGCGGGCGAGACCAGCCAAGCGTGCCACCTGGCGGAAGAGATCGAGCACGAGCGATCTCCGTCGATCGAGCGCCGCGTCGCGTTCCTGCTCGAACAGGCGCGCTCCTATCAGCAGCGCAAGGACTACGGCAGCGCGTTGGTTCTCCTGAACAGCGCCGAGCGTGAGGCACCCGAAGACGTCGCCTACCGGCCCCTGGCGCACAGCATCCTGCGCGAGGTCGTCCAGAGGGCCGGTCGCACTACCGCGAGGGAAGCGGCGCGACTGGCGGACAAGCTGTCCGTGCCAGTCAATTGACGCTCCGACCGGACAGGTCGTCGTACGCTTCGCGCGTTGCTGGCCCGCTGTGGCTTGACTTGCTCAGCCCACCAGTCTTGACAACGTGGACGACGTAGTCAGCAGCCGCTCCCGCTGCCGCCTTCTGAAATTCATCGGTCTTATTCTCGCCCCAATCAGAAATTCCCTTGATCAATATCCAATCGATCTTTCTTTTGAAGCTTGCTGCATACAGTCCAGCTCCCTCCATCTCGCCCCCAAGCGCATCTGGGGCGAGAGTCTTGAGCTTTGCCCTCGTCAATGCCGAGTTAACCAAAGTGTTGGCTGAAATGATCAATCCAAAATGGACCTTATTTCCAGTCCAATCAGCCGTGGCGCTGCGGCATCGGTTGAGGAGCTTCACTGATACGTCAGGGCGAGCGCCTCTCTGAATCTCGCGTGTAGTCCTTGGGCCAGTATCAATAATCTTCTTATGGTCCATGTTCTGAACGTTTTCAGAAACAAGTATATCGCCGATTTCTTGCTCGTCTTCCTTCAGGCCGAAACAAATTCCGGCGAGTATCACGTAATCCGGCAGAACCGCATCAATCAGATCCACAGCGGTTAGTGTCATCGCCCCAGGAGAACCCGTTCCTTGCTGGCTTTGAGCGAGAAAGATCTCCACCGTTCCGACGGTCCCGAGTCGAAAAATGGTGTGGTCGCCCGCATATTCACGCTTGAATTGAGCCATGTCGGACTCCGCCCTGACACTGGCTATAATCGCGTCTCGCTCAGCATCCGTGACGACGAGCACGAGAATTCTAGTTGCCGTTCTCACTGACCGCTCAAACTCCTCGTATATATTTTGAATGGATCTCTTTTGGAACTTCATCAGTCGCCAGATTTCCATAGTCACGGCTGCGGCCGTCGTCAGTCCTATGAGGGCCATAAGCGGTCCGCTAACCCGGGCCTGCCAGGTGGCGGGAGTTGGCCCGTCCGTCTCAGTGAACGGAATTAATTGGGCAAGGAGCCAGTACAGGACATCCATATAGCCCGTGAGATACGCGCCGCATGCGGCCGCTTCGCAAGCGCTGCGCTCGATTTCAGTAACGTGTTGCGCGTGGATTGCGGCCATGACAACTGCACCGATCGGTAGTAAGAGGATTGCCCCCACGGAGCCAGTCGGTTCAGGCTGCGACATTCGGAACTCGCCGCGTCCTCGAATGACGAGCAGTCCTGGCGCAGAGTTAGGCAAGGGAATCACGTTAGCGTTCGCTCGAACTGCGAAACGCGTTGAATCCGTAGTTATCCCCGATTCAACGCAGATCAGAACCTCATCTGAACTTCGCGTTTGTTCGGGATCATTAGTATCGCGAGCGAAGTAAGATGCAAGGAAACGAGCGTGTTCGAGGATTTCTCCACTTTGGCCTGAGTCAACGATGTGACATAACGGCATTGACCAGTGCTGGCCACACACCGCTTCGCTCGCAAATTTATACCTCCGGGCATTTCCCGAAAAACGCTGATACAGCCAGCAAACGAGCTTTACCAGCACCATCGAGTACAAGACGACTACATACAAAAGCACGGCTCCGACAAGAATCAGTGCAAGCCCGTGGATCGCAGGAAAGAAGACGAACGCAAAAGCTAGGCAGAGTACGGCGCCAGACGGCCCGAAACAGACCAATAAATCCCAATAACCATTTAACAGCTTCGTCCACACGGTGCCCTGTCGACCACCCGGACGACGAAGTTGGCTGCGGCTGGGAGGGTCGACAACAGCGAACGCATCAGTTGAGCGCCATACCAATCGACCCTCACGACGCGCAAGGTAGAGCAGCAAAGGCAACGGCGGTCGTGATCGGTAGAGGCCGGTGGCCTCCCGCGGGCGGATCGTGTTGATCGACTGTCGACCATGCTCAGCCTGGCGAACCGCTCGCGCTGCATAGAGGAGCTCGCCGAACGATGGTCCCTCTGGAGTTGAAGTCTCCGGCACGACTGCATGATGCCGCGCTTCGCTGGTTACTGTCCGGTATGACATAGATCGCTCGAACCGCTGTCCTATCCTCAGGCGATATCGATACAGCGTGTGCCCAGTCGAACACGGACAGGAGTAACTGGATGGAAGCCTTCCTCTTAGGTGTCGTTAGTTCTCTCGTGGCGAGTGTCCTGTTCGTCAGCGCGGCATGGTTCCGCTCAACCCTCATACGTGCGTGGCTGATCGCCGTACTGTCAAGGCTGACTGGTGTAGGAGTTGTTCGTATACATGCGACCCAATCGGATGCAAATAATGAGCTTGCGAGCGAGCTCGCTCGCGCTCGGTGGGTGGACGTATTTACGAGCCGTGGAAATGAACTAACTCGGGAAAGTTTCGCTAGCGTATGGCGCAATCCGTCAGCCTTTGAATCAATCCGAATTCTCCTCCCGGACCCGAGTGCAAGCGAATCAGATTCATGGCTCGCACAAAGGGAGGGTGAGGTGTCACTGCACGACCCTGGCTTCCGCTCAGGTTTACTCGGAAGTCAGATCGAAAGTAACATCATCTACATATCAGAAAGAATCAAAGAGTCATCTGAAGCCGAGCTACGATTATATGATTTTCCACACTTGTGTCGAATCATTTCAACAGACAGGGTCGTTTATCTGACCACCTATACCGATCGTGAACATGGCAGAAACTCGCCATGTTTCGTATTTCGTCGCCCTAGTGCGATGTACGACTTTGCGAACAGGATCTTCTCGAATGCCTGGGAAAGCGCACGAACGACTGTTGAGTAAATTCGGCGATCTCGGGACTGCGTCCAGGCGTATTTGCGACCATCGGTTGCGTGCGTGGGCGTCGAGAAGGTGGCCGTCCTGCACCACTAGGCTGCCCTGACTGACAGCTCGGATTACTCGCGAGTAGTGCTCGTAGTTTCCCTCCGCACGGTCAAAGTGAGGGAGGGACAACGATGGCTGACCAGGCATCGTCCGGAAGGCGAGCATCTGACTCTGGGGCTGTTGAGCCAAGTCGCGTTTGGACTCCGATCGTCGATCAGCACGCGACCTGGATCGCAGTCAATCCTGTACAGGGTTGTCCGAAAAAGTGCACGTATTGCTTTCTCAACGAGCGCGGCCAAACCGCCGTACCGCCGAAGCAGCTGGTGTCGGCCGAAGAGTCGGTGGAGTTGCTGTTGAACTCCTCGTTCTACGGACCGCTGCGTCCGGTGGCCTTGTACACGTGGACGGACGTGATGGCCTTGCCTGCCTCACGTGCTCACCTGACCGACCTACTGGAGGAGCTGGTTCGGCGGCAGTTGTGCAACCCAGTTGTCTTGATCACGAAGTGCCATGTTCCGGACGAGATGATCGAGGTCATCAACGCCGCTCGGCACCGAGGTGTGACTGTGTTGGTGTATCTGAGCTACTCGGGGCTAGGGCGGGATATCGAGCGGGGCATCCGTCACGACGCAATCGCGGAGAACTTCCCACGGTTGGCTGAGGCCGGGATTCCGATCGTGCACTACTGGCGGCCCGCATTCCCGGAATCCGCCGGTCTGGACACGATGCGCCACGTGCTCGACCATGCGGCGCGCTACGCCCGCTGCACCGTCGCAGCCGGTTTGAAGGTGGAGAAGGGCGCGCTCGCTCGTCTGGCGCAGGTGTGGCCCGAGTTGGCAACCACGGCAGGTGTGACCGAGGCGGAGGGCGTGTATCCGCGTGGGTTCTGGGAGTTCATTCACCGTACCTGGCAGCGGCATCCCGGGTATCCGCTGTTTCATACGAACTCGTGCGCCCTGGCCTACGCCCTCGGCCGGTCTGACTCCTTTGGCGTATTCGGCAGCCAGGTGTGTCGGGTGCGGAACAACTGCCCGGTTGCCCAGCGAGAGCTATGCACCGTCGCCAATGCTCAACGCACGCCGCCCACCGCAGACGATGTGCATGTTGCCTTGGTCCGGCGGGATCTGGCCGAGGCGCCGTTTACGCTGGCCGAGGACGGTCGCGAACTGATCATTGACGCAGCGGTCGACACGAACCTCGCTGCTGCCTTGACCCAGGACCTGGGTATTCGGGTGCGTGTGGCGCGCGATGACGCCGACCATATTGGAGCAGCGGTACTGCTGGGGCCACGCCCGTGATCCTGGGATGAACCGCACCCCGCTCAGCGACCACCTGCACGAAGTACTCACCAACGTCCGCCGCCTGCGTGAGCGCTTCGCCACCACCGCACCCCAAGAATGGGACCCCATCACCGCGGCAGCCGAACTGTCTGTCCAAGTCGGACACTTGGCGATATGTCTGCTCCGGCAGCACGGGGCCGACGTCTCCGCCTGGGAAGATCCGCAACGGCCGATCACCAACATCGGCGACGAGCTGGCCGACGTCGTCCTCGCTGCCTTCAGCATCAACGTCCTGGCGCAGTCCGAGCCCGCAGAAGCCACCGAGCAACCGCAGTCGGCAAATGAGGTGGAGGCGTTTCTCCGACTGCTAGTGGCCGCAGGCGGCCTCTCGGAAGCTGCGTTGGTGGAATATCACTACCGGCACCGGCCCGAGGGCAGGCCGCCGTCATTGTCGGGGGCCGCCGCAGTGGTCATCGCCGCGTGCGACGTGCTGGCGGACCAGCTTGGGCTCGATCTCATCGCCGAGTTTCGGTCGATGGTCGCCGATGCCGACTCCTTCCTGGACCAGCGAGGGGACGCCTCATGAGCCACTTGGGCGAGTTCAGCATCCATCGCCGCGACGGCGATCACGTCACCAAGCACCTCAACCGACGTCACCCCGCCGGGGACAGATTCGTCACCGCCATGACGACAACCGGCGCGGCAGGAATGCAGTCCTACCTTGATGTCCTGCGGTCCGCCCAAGTGAGGCTGCCCAGCGACCTGCGTCTTGTCGCAGCCGAGCCGCTGACCGTCCGGCACCGCTGGGTGGCGGGCCCGAATCTGCTGGACGCGACCACCGACACCGATCCCGCCACGTTCGCCGCCGCCATCGCCCAGATCGCCCACTGGGTACGCGACCTCGACGGCACAAACGCCCGGATCGACACCAATCTCGCGAACTTCTGCCTCGAAGATAACCAGCCGGTTCTGATCGACGTGCTACCACCGTTGATCCCGAGCCTGCGCTCCACACCGGCCAACCTGTTCGACGAATTGTTCGGCGCGCTCTGCTTCGACACGCCGGTCATTCTCGATGCCCTCGTCGGTTACGCCCTGCGGACACTCTTGCGCGTCACGGATCCGGCTGCCGCGCAAGAACTTCTCGACCTCGCATATGAATTCCCCACCAACACCGCCGACGAGACCTTCCCCGCGGCGTGGTTCCGTGCCCGACGCGCCCTCGCGGTGCGCGCAGCGATGGGCAAGGCAGCCGTCGAAGAGGTTCAGGACCTTTTCGCACTCACCTCGGTCTTGGGCTTCCGGCAACTCGACGAAGCCGGGCGGCGACTGCGTATCGACCAAGTCGCACGACGCATCCGGGAGTGGTGATGATCCGACAGCCCTACGAGATCTGGACCTCCCACGCCGGAGACCTGGCATTCACGATCATCGCGCCCGCAACATGGGCCGAGGACCAGCGCCAGTACCTGGCCGATTACTTGCCCGGTCGTCTCGGTGACCGAAATCTAGGCACGTTCCACCTGGCCGTGCATCCCGACGACGCGACGTGTCACGAAGTCGTCTGGCAGGCCACCCACCCACCGATTGCCAGGCGCATCGAGCCCATTCCCGGCGTGGTCTTGCTTGAGACCCGCACACCTTCGGGTATGCGCTGCTACGCAGTGGCGGCAGATGGCCTGGAGCACCAAGCCCGCGCCTACTCCGTCCGCGTGCACGAAAGGCACATCGAGCTGTACCTGCACCACGGCGCCCGCAAACCGCACGGGTACCCGCTGCGCCTGATGCGCGAAGCCATGCTGCGCACCTACGAAGACCACGGCGGCGTCCTCTTCCACGCGGCCGGAGCCGACCTCGGCGGGCACGGCGTGATGATCTGCGGCCCCCGCGCGGCGGGAAAGACCACTCTGCTGACCTGTCTGCTCCGCGCAACGAGGGGTGCGCTGCTGTCCAATGATCGACTCATCATGCACCGACACGGACGGCTTATCGCCGTTCCACTGCCCGTCCCGGTGGCCCGAGGCACCCTCGAAGCCATCCCTGAACTCGCCAACGCCGTACCGGCGTTGTCTCGTCCACAACGGACTATCAGTGAACTACCCACAACCTTTGGGGCCACTGAGAAGGCGGAGTTCAGCGCCCGCGAGTACACCACCGCTCTCGGCACCTCGTTGGCGCCGGGTTCGTGGTTGCGGACCATCCTCGTGCCGCGCCTCACCGACACCACCGAGCCCCCACGAGTCCGAGCGATCCCGCCAGCAGAAGCCCAACAGGTTCTGCAGGCCAACTGCTTCACCCCGCACGACGAGTTCTGGCAACAGCCCTGGCTCGTACCCCGCACAACGCCGGATGCTGACCTGCAGCGCCGTGCCCACCAGCTCATCCGCGAACTCGCCGGACACATCCCGTGCTTCGAAATCAGGTTCGGCATCCGCAACCCACTGGACCAGCTCGACAAGGCCCTCCTCGATTTCGACAGGAAACCGCAATGACCACAACAGGTTTTCCGGCGGTCGTCACCGCGGCCGGAGCGGCCACTCGGTTCCAACCGTTCTCCAGCACCGTGCCGAAGGAAATGCTCCCGCTGGGCCACATCCCCGCGGTCGAGCACGTGATCGTCGAGTGCCTGGCGGCCGGAGCCTCCGAAGTCATCGTCGTGACCCGCCCCGGGGATCACATCATTCCCATGCATGTGCGCGGCCTGCGGGCCGACGGGCTGCCGGTCGAGACCGTCGAGGAAGACCTCAGCCACGGCTACGGCAACGCCACACCCCTGCTCACGGTGCGGGACCGCCTCGCGGCCTGCGAGACGTTCACCGTCGCGTTCGGCGACGACGTTCTGCTCGGTGAACAGCCACAGGGCCGCAACCTCGCCACCATGCGCGAGCAGATGCGTCCCGGAACCGAGGCGGTCATTGCGGCCCAACGCATCGATCCGAATGACACCCGCTCGTTCGGCATCCTCGACACGGATCCGGACCAGGTGCAGCGAGTGATCGGGATTCGCCAACGACCCGATCCCGAGACGGTGGACGAGCCGCTCGCGGTGGTCTCCCGGCTGATCCTGCGCCCCTCCATCCTCGATCGGCTCCGGCCCACCGAGCTGGCCCGAGGCGAAGTTGACCTCGGCGTCGCCGCAGGCCAGCTCGCCACCGAGGCCCGCGTCGCCGTGCACGGGATCGCGGGACACTGGGTCACCGTCGGCGACCCACGCCACTACCTAGACGCCCTGCACACCTACTGGAACCTCAACACCCGCGAACCAGCCACAACAGGAGATCGGCACCAGTGACACTGATCGACATCTTCAACGACCGCTACGAACACGTCGGCACCGAGAACAAGAAGGAAGCCCACCGCCAAGGGCTCTGGCACCGCACCTTCTCCGCACTCGCCCTCAACCCCACCACCCGCCGCGTCCCGCTACAGAAGAAGGCCCCCGGCCGCTATTCCTTCGACCGACCCGACTACGCCGACATCACCGTCGGCGGCCACTACCACGCAAACGAAACCATCCCCGACGGCATCCGCGAAGTCCACGAAGAACTCGGACTCCCCGTTCCCTACACCGACCTACACCCCATCGGCCTCCGCCAAACCGCCATCACCCTCGCCCCGGACTACATCGAACGCGAATTCCAGCACTGGCACCTGCTCCCCCTCGACATCGACCTCGACGCCATCCCGTTCTCGGACGCCGAAGTCTCCGGACTCGTCGAGCTCGACCTCGACGACGCCATCGCTCTCGCCGACAGAGACGTGGAATCGGTCCCCAGTCGCTTCGCCACCCGCAGCGACCACGGCCTGACCTACACCGAAGGCACCCTGTCCCGCACCGAGCTCGTGCCCAACTACCTCGGGCTCGACCAGCTGTACCTACGCCTGTTCGTCACCGCACGCCGCTACTGCACGGGTGAACGCACCCATCTGTTCTGGTAACCACCTGCGGAGATCTCGTGCGCATCGCGATCGTGGTGGGCACCCGCCCCGAGGCCATTAAACTCGCGCCCGTTGCCGAACGGCTTGGCCCGGCCGCGTTCATCATCCACACCGGCCAACACCACACCGCTGGAATGACCGGCCACCTCCACCCACACCTCGTGCTCGACACCCAGCACGATGCGGCACCGGCCATCAACTCGGGTCCATGGTCAGTGCACTTGACCGTGTACTCGGCGAACATCAGCCAGACGCGGCCATCGTGCAGGGCGACACCACCTCCGCCCTCGCCGGAGCCCTTGCCGCCAACACCACAGGCACTCCTCTGGTTCACGTTGAAGCCGGGCTACGCAGCTTCGACCGCACCATGCCCGAAGAACACAACCGAGTCCTCATCGACCACATTGCCGACCTCTGCTGTGCCCCCACTCCCTTGGCACGCAACAACCTTCAGGCCGAACGCATTCCACCCGAGCGCATCGTGGTCACCGGCAACCATCGTCGAAGCCGTGCATGGCGCCCTTCCCAACGCCGAACGGCGAACCGATTTCCTCGGCCAGCTCGGTCTCGGTGCTGAGCCGTTCGTGCTCGCAACTGTTCACAGGCCCGAAAACGCCGATAACCCAGCCGCACTGGCAGCCATCCTGAGAGAACTCGCCGCCCTACCCGTGCCTGTGATTCTCCCGCTACATCCCCGAACCCAGCGCCAGATTATGGAGTCCAAACTCGGCGATCTAGCTCGGGACCTGCGACTCACCGGGCCGCTCGACTACACCACGCTCCTGACCTTAATCAGACACGCGGCCGTGGTGATCTCCGACTCCGGCGGCATCCAAGAAGAAGCAACCGTCCTCAAACGCCCCATTATCGTCATCCGACGCAGCAACGAACGCCCCGAAGTCGAAGCCACCTTCGGAACACGCCTGCAACCAGGCCCGGAAATCAGCACCATCACCAACAGATGGCTTTCCGAACTCACCGCGCTCCACGCCCGACTCGCCAAGCTGCCATCGCCCTACGGTGACGGCACTGCCTCCACCCAGATCATCCACGCCACGATGACACGACTCGCCTGGTCACCAACACGAGAACACGAGTTATCAACAACGGCGTGACCGCCCTCGCCCGGCCTTACTCGTGCTCAATCGGCCAGCGCAGCAGAAACGCCCCAATAGCATCGTCGATCGCCCGACCCCACTCGGTCGGCTCGTAATCAAGACCGAGATTCCTGCTCATCTCGTCCGAGAGAAGATCCTCGACAGCCAGCCGTTCTCTCGGGTCGGCTCGGTCTGCGTACGCAGCGAAGACAGCAGAGCGGCGTCGTGTTCGCCGATGACTTCGACAAACACGTCCCGCACCTCGGAGGGCAGCGCATCGACGACGCTGGTCACGGGTGTCTCCATCCGTTCGAGTTCCGAGCCCATGTTGTCACGACCTTGCCCTCGGGATTGAGCACGACCGTGGCGTCCTTGCCGTCATACCGGAACGTCCCACCAGACTGCTCCTTCGGCGGCTTCACAGGCGAGCAAGGGCGCGCCAAAACCGTCGTTCTCCAGCATCTCGATGGCCACAGCGCCGTCGCGACCTCGAACATCCACAAACAGAAACTCCAGATCATGCACGGCCCTCAGATCGACTCGCGCGAAGCCCGACCAGCCGTCAACCACGCCCCTCCGGCGACCAGCGTCGGTGTTGGCCTCGGTATCAGTGACCCGCCCTGCCTCCTCTCATCGCCGCAGCACTCAGCGGACGTAGTTGATCGTTCCGCCGATGCGGTCCACCAGCCAAGATTACAAAATTCGGCTGGAGTACTCCGGTTAGCGTCGAAGACTAGGTTTAGCGGCAGCGAGAATCCCTACGTGGATTTCCCGTGGGGCCAGCGCATCTTTTGATGCTATTAAACAAAAAATCACGTCTTACGTCGTGGGTTCAGGATGCGGGCGGGGATGTTGTGCTGGTGGCAGAGGTAGAGCAATCCGGTGCCGTCAATAAGTTGGAGCGGTTTATTGTTTGCAAAGTCCTGACTGGTGGGGCCGAATCCACTGGTGGTGATGAGGATTCCCTTGGTGGCCCCCTCGTCGACGACCACGCCGTAGAGGTCCCGAACGTGTGTGGGTGCGACGGTCTTGGTGTAGAGCTTAACCTGGATCACATATTTCCCGCCGGTGATGGGGGTGGGGTCGTAGGCAATGCAGTCGATCCCGCCGTCTCCGGTGGCCTTGAACTGTTTCGTGTCGAATCCCATGTGAGTAAAGAGGTTCTGCACAAATGCCTCGAACTCTTTGGGTGTGAGTTCGAGCAGATTGGGGCGCTTGTCGATATCGCTGATGACGTCGATGGGGTCGACAATACGAGGGTCTGCCATGTTGAAACTTAGGATGGGTGCCACGGCAGCTAGCTCGTCAGGATGCTCCGACACCTCCGCACCGAAGTACTTCTGTACGCACTTGACGGGATTGACCCCATGCAGTTTGACTTGATCGAACTGTTCCCGGGTAGCACGCATAGTGATCAACTCTGGGCGGATCTCGTGACCGGTCACCGGGTCGATCGCCTCCACGACGCCATTGAATACGATAGTCGTAACCAGCTTCGCCGGATCAGCAGAAAAGAGCAAATGCAGTGCACGCAGTGCGATTTGCGCGGCCATTCCGTTATAGATCTGCCGGATTTCGCTGAGCGGCCGAGACTTGCGGACGTCGATCACATCGCGGGACTTGACGTAGGTGAACTCCTTCTCCCGCGGAACGACCTCGGTCGAGGGCAGTTCCCATTCGATGGCCAGCAGTTCAGACTCGGGCACGTACGCGGCTCGCCGCGTATTGGGAAGCCCAGAAGGGTCCTGGATGCGGTCGAGAACGAGTTGGAAGTATCTACTTACCGCGTGCCGATCCCTCCCATGGACTTTGCGCTGCAAATCCTCGATGGATTGGTGTTGGGCTGCAACGCGTTTCTTTGCTGCTTCCACCTGCTCTGCGTGCTTTGCACGAGCTTCGACGACCCGCCGTTGCCGTGCCGTCTCATCCTGACGATGACTTTCGAGCGCGGCCTCGAAACTCTTCTCGGCGATCGCCTTCTCGCGTTCGTACCGCGCCTGGCCACCGAACATCCGGCTCACAGCGCCGGGAGTATCCGGCGCGAACTGCTCCCATCGAGGCGGCGAAGTCGGCTGCGCGTCAGATCTGAGATCCAGCGTCGGCAGGGACGGCTTGTCCTTCAGCGTCTTGAAGTCCAGAGGCCCAACGGGTTTCCACAGCGCCGCAGAAAGGATGCCGGTAAGTTCGATTACGCGCTGCTCGACGGCATCGGCTTGCCGCTTCGCCGACTCGTGCTGCTCACGGACATGGTCTTCTTGGCGCTGCCGCTCGTCGGCCTTGCGCTGCCGCTCCTCCTCTTTCCGTTGCGACGCCCGCTCCCGCGCTTCGCGGGCGGCTTGCTGACGCATCCACGTTTCGTGCTGCCGGTTGCTGCGTCGCTGTGGCACGCCCCAGACCCTTCATCCGTGCTGAAATCCTGTACATGGCACGGTAAAGCCAGGAACCGACAGCGCGGGAGCTTCGCGCTGTGATTACACCAAACAGATCAACGCGCCCGCGCTAGCTCCAGCCCAATAGGCTACTGTGGACTGGCCGGAGACAGGAACCGGTGCCGTTGACAGGCTGCTAAAAGCCGTCGAGAGAGCGCTGGGAGACGATCCCAATTTCATGACCAATTGCTTGGACGAGGCTTATCGATTAACATCGAGATCTACTTGCCGCATCTGACGGCCGGGACCTCCTTGCCGTCCGAGAAAGAGGTCCCGCCACCTGTTTACGTGCCTACTCGGTCATTGTGCGTTCGTCCCGAGCAGCCCAGAGTACCGGTTGACCACCCGCCGGGTGTTCACCACCGGCACAGAACGCGGCGTCCGTAGTTGTTCGTTCCTGCGATCCGGTCAAAGCCCCCCTGATCAACTGGCCACGCATCCCGCCCACAGCGTTAAGACTCAAGCTTAGCTCACATACGGGCCCGTTCCAGCAGTTCCGCGGTCTCTCGCACGGCCGCGTGGTCGTCACCGTGTACAAGCGACACGTCATCGTGGAGCGCCTGCAGTATTTCGCAGGCCGCGGTCAGGTTGTTCTCCAGCAAGTGGAGTTTGCCGATGTCGAGGCGTATCTCAATGGCCATGTCGGATACGTCTCCGCCGGTGGCTCTGACGCGGGAGAGCGCGTCCTGGAACTGCCGCAGCGCCAGCGGCACCTGGCCCAGCTCAGCTCGGCAGTCTGCAGCTTGACGCAGGCATTCGACTGCTTTTTCGCTCGACGGTCCCGCGGTCCGGGTGTAGGCGGCTTCGAGCGCGTCGAATTCCGGAAGTGCCGCGCGGTGGTCGCCGCCGAGGACCATGATTATCGCTCTGCGCAGGCGCAGCTCCAACACCTCGGGGTTCTCTGCGCCAAGCGCCTCGCCGGCGGGCCGGATCGCAGCTTCGAGTACGTCGGCGGCCTGGGCATGCCGATCCTCCCGCAACAGGATGCCCGATTGCTGGAACGCCTCGTTGATGGCGTTCCGGAGCTCGGTTCGCGGTGCGCGCGATGCCGACGACTCCGCTTCCACACTCGTGACCCCGTCCAGCACAGGTCTGGATTCATGCCTGCTTCGGGGCGCGTTGGGGCGACGAAATACCAGCGTCGGATCCGGCATATCGCCCGGGATCGAGTCAATGGTCTCCGGGACGCTTCCCGGTGCCGGAAGAAACGGCAGCAGCTGTTCATGCACTTCGTAGGCGTCAACGGGCCGCTGGTCCGGAGATTTCGCCAACAAGTCGAGCACGAGCCGATCCAATTCGGCCGGCACCTCCGACCGCACGTCGCGCAACGGGCACGGTGCCACCTCGACGTGCCGATACATTTGCTGCGCGTCGTATTCGCCCTGGAACACCGGATACCCGCTGAGTAGCTCATACAGCATGCACCCGAGTGAGTAGAGATCGCTTTGCGGTGTCACGCGGTCGCCCCGCACCTGCTCCGGCGACATGTATTGGCTCGTGCCTATCCGCTCGCCGGTCGCGGTCAACTGTGTGGCATCGGGACGGAGGATCGCCGCGATCCCGAAGTCGAGGACCTTGATCGCTCCGTGCGCAGTGACCAGCACGTTGCCCGGCTTGAGATCGCGGTGCACGACCGGTACGGCGTGCGCATGGGATAGCACGGTGCAGATCTGGGCGGCGAACGCCGCAGCCCAGCTCACCGGCAACGGCTCGTCGGGACTGATGAATGCGCGCAGCGAAACCCCGCGCACGAGTTCCATTACCAGAAACAGCTCGTCGGCGTACTCGTCCAGGCCGGCGTCGTAGACCTGGGGTACGCCGTGGTGCTGGATCCGGGCGGTCACCCGCGCTTCGCGCTGGAATCGCTGTGCAAGCACGTCGATCGCCGTACTGGCAGCGATCGTCTCCGGGCTGATCCGCTTGACGGCGACTTCGCGGTCAAGCACGCCGTCAAATGCGCGCCAGACGCTGCCCATCCCGCCCGAGCCGATCTCGTCGCGCAGCTCGTACCGGCCGCCGACCGAGTCAGCCACGACACACCCCCATGGCTCGATCGTTCCCGACAGCGATACATGATCCCGCCCGGGTGATCTTTCGTCCACCGAATCGCGCAAGATCGGGCATTTACGCCACGTCGTCGGCGATTCCCTCCTGTTTGCGGATAAGTCGCCACGCCGCAGAGCGGGCACTGCGGTTCAGAGACTTCTTGAACGTGTTGTCGCGACCGAAGTACTGGTCGCCAAGGTCGGAGATGGTGTCGATGTGGTCGGCCATCTTGTCTTCGAAGACATCGTCGAAGACCGACCCGAAGTTCTCCTCGTTGTTGACGATCGCGGCCTGACGCACTTTCTCGTCCTGGACGGTTTCCCGGAACGGTCGCGCGACATCGTCTTCGGTGAACGTGGTGGCGTGCCGGTCGTTGAACCGCTCGATCAGCTCCGACAGCAGCGACTTGTCGTGATCCTTGCTCGCGCCAGACCCGTCGCCGAAGCCCCTAAGCTCCGCCGTGCCGTCCGGTGTGAGTCCGAGGTCGTGTTCCCCGGTCTTCTCGACACGCAGGTGGCTGAGGTCGACCTCGCCGATGTCGACGCCGCCGTCCTTTCCGTGTGGTAGTCGGTTGAGCAGGTGCCGCCCGAACAGGTACAGCCGCTCCAGTTCGGCGTCCTGATAGGGCACGATCTGCGACAGAAACCCGTACTTCCGGATGAAGTCCCCCAGATCGAAACGGAACTGTTCCGCGAGTTCTTGCAGCGTCTCGTCGTTCAGCAGCTCTTCGTAACGCCGCACGGCAGGGGCGATGTGCCGGTACAGCTCGGCGTGCAGCTTCGCCCATTTCGCCTCGCTGCCGCCCGAAGCCTGTTCGGCGGCCAGGAACGCTTCGGCGAACGCGATCATCTCGGCGTCCACCAGGATCGGCGGGGACATCACACGTCCCTGCGCGTTATAGAGCAGGTTCGGGTCCGAAGGCAGCGTCGTGGCATTCTCGAAATACGGGCGGAACGACTCCTGGATCTCTCCGGCCTCGTTGACGAAGTCCAGCACCGCGAGGTCGGCCTGGATCTTGCGGTCGGCGGTCCGATTGAGCCGCGACAGCGTCTGAACAGCCGAAATCCCGCCTAGCTTCTTGTTGACATACATCGTCGTCAGCAGCGGCTGGTCGAACCCGGTCTGGTATTTCTCCGCAACGACCAGAATCCGGTACTCGGGCCGCCCGGCACCGCCGGTTTTCGTGGTGATGTCGTCTGCGCGGGTGTAGGCGAAGGCCTTCTCCAGGGCGGTCTCCAGTAGACCACCGTTCTCCTTGGACTCGGTGACCTCCTCGTTCTCGTAGGTCAGCGTCCCCGAAAATGCGACGAGCACCCCGATGTCGTCCCTGAGCTTGCCTTTCTCCTGCAGGTCCGCGATGTATTTCTTGATGGCCCGCGACATCTGCACTGCGCTCTGCCGCGACGCGGTCACCACCATCGCCTTCGCCCGACCGCCGAGGCGCCCGAGGGTGTGGGCGCGGAAGTGGTCGACGATCACCTGCGCGTGCTGCGACACCGTCGACGGGTGCATCACCGCGGCGCGCGCGAGCTGTGGGTTCGCCTTCGCCGGATCGACCTCTCGGTCGTCAGGGTTGTTGCTGATCAGTTTCCAGTAGGTGTTGTACGTGACGTAGTTCCGCAACGGATCGAGGATGAACCCCTCCTCGATCGCCTGGCGCATCGAGTAGGTATGGAACGGGACGAATGCGGCCTTGCCGTCGCGCTCGCCGAGCGTGCCGAAATACTCCAGGGTTTTCGATTTCGGCGTGGCGGTGAACGCGAAGTACGACAGGTTCGGGTTCTTCGCGCGCTCGGCGACACGTCGCTTGAGCTTGACTTCGAGATCGTCCGCGGGAATCTTCGCCTCGGTCGCGCCCGGCTCGTCGCTGTCGTCGTCGGCGTCCAACGCGAGGTTGCGCAGCGCCTTACGCACATCGCCCGCCGCGTCGCCGGACTGCGACGAGTGTGCCTCGTCCACGACGATCGCGAACCGCGAGCCCTTGATTTCGGTCGGGTTCTTCCGCAGAAAGTCCAGCAGTGCTGGGAACGTCTGCAGAGTGACCGTGATGATCTTGCCCTGCGCACTCGACAGCCGCTTCGCGAGCTGCTCGGACTTCGACCCGTGTTTCTCGTCGATCGCGACGACCGTGCCCGCGGTCTGCTCGAAACTGCCCACCGTGGCGCGAAGCTGCGAATCGAGGTTGCGGCGATCGGTGATGATGAGGATCTTGTCGAACACAGGTGAACCCGGCTTGAGTCCCTTCGCACGCGCGTCCGCGTCCAGCTCCGCCGGATCGGTCGGTGTGTGCAATGAGGACAGTCGATATGCCAGCCATGCGATCGTGTTCGACTTACCGGACCCAGCCGAGGCCATCACCAGATAGTCGTGACCGGTGCCGTGGCGGGCGGCGTGGGCGGTGATCTTCTTGACCACGTCCCACTGGTGGTAGCGCGGGAAGATCAGCGACTTCTTGATCCGCCCGTTCGCACTCTTCTCACGTTGCTCGTGGACGAACCGTTCGAGCAGGTCAAGCCAGTTATCCCGCTGCCACACCTGTTCCCAGAGATACGAGGTGGCGTATTTCCCGAACTGAAGCGCCGACGGGTTACCCGCGCCGCCGGGATTGCCGGGGCCGTCGGAGCCGGTGTTGAACGGCAGGAACCGGGTGCGTTCGCCGTGCAGCTCGGTCGCGACGAACACGAGATCCGGGTCGACGGCGAAGTTCGCGACCACCCGGTTGCGGAAGATCAGCTCGGTCGGATCGCGCTCCTCCCGGTACTGCTTCTTCGCGTGCTCGACGCCCTGCCCGGTCAACGGGTTTTTCAGCTCGGCCGTGGCAACGGGGATCCCGTTGACGAATAGCGTGAGATCGAGGCGGTTGTTGCGATCCGCCTGCTTGGCGGCGTATTTCAGCTCGCGGACGACAGTGAGCCGGTTGGCGCGGTAGTCGTCGAGCGCACTGTCCGAGACCACCAATGAGGGTTTGAAGTAGGCGAGACGGATGCGGACGCTGCGGTCCTTGACACCCTTACGCAGTACTTCCAGAACCCCGTCGTTGTCGATCGCCTTCGCGACCCGCCGTGCGAATCCGCGCTGCGCCGCGTCCGCGTCACCGCCGTAGTAGCCGAGCAGCTCGTCCCACTCCGCCTGCTGAGTCGCCCCGATGAACGTGAACAGCTGCGCGGTGTCCAGGCCCAGTTCGGCGTCGTAGTCGCTCCCGGCGCTTTGCTCCCACCCACGCTCCAGCATCGCGTCGACGATCGCTGTCCCGAACACGGCCTCGTGATGGATCGGGCTCATCGGTCTACTCCTCGATTCCTCGCCCGCTGGCGGTGGACACGTCGAACTCGCCGGTGACGGCGGCAGTGATCAGGGCTTGGCTGCGTTCAGTGAGAGTCTCCTGCTGACGCGACAACACGTCTCGAATCTGACGATCCTTGGCCTCGGCATCTCTCAGGTACTTGACCGCCTGTTCCTGTTCAACCACATCAGGAAATGGAAAGCGCTGGGGACGAAGCTGTTCACGAGTCAGGTGCGTCATCGTGCTCGAATTCCCTTGGACCTTGAAAACCTTCATGCGCTCGGCCGCGAGCAGACAGAAGTAGAGCCACCACGTCAATTCCGCCCCTCGCGGGCGGATCCGGTGAAGTGCCTTCTGATAGTAGATTTCTTCGATCTCGCCGCCCCATACCGCGGCTCGGCCGGGCCAACTTCCACCCTCGTTGACGAGAAGATCGCCAGCTTGCAGCCGGTAACGCTCTTGCTCTCCGGGTGGGAAGTCCATCATCGCGAGCTCACTCGTGTCGACCTCGCCCCACTGCACGTTCGCGACACGCAGGTAAGGTCGCAAATGATCGCCATGCGATCGATCCTGGTTGAGCATTCTCCCGAGTTCAACCTCGAAATAGTGCGAAACCGCCGCGACTCGCCAGTGGGCAGGGACCGTGCCGAGCCAACCCAGTCCGCTGGGGCGCCGATCATCGACGACACCCGTTCCACGAACCGCGTCGTACACGCGCCGCATAGCCCTTTCTTCCAGGACATCGAGCTGCCTCTCGCGGAGCGTGCTGAGCTTGTCGATGCGGGCGGTCTCGGCGTCGAGGAAGTCGGCGATGCGGCGCTGCTCCTCCAGCGGAGGGACCGGCATCGAGACCGCGCTCATGCGTTCACGACTCAGCTCGATCTGGTTCGTCGAGCCGTTCACCAACGTCTCGAACATGAATTCCTGAAACTCGTCCGATTTCAGGTAGTAGAAGCCGAACCGCTTGTCCACACGAGTCGGATCGAAGCGGGTCACAGTCACATGCCCATCGGCCACGCAAGGACGGCTATCCGGAGACTCCTCGAACCAACCCACGCGACCAAGGGTTCCGGTTCCGGTTGAGTTGACGAGCGTGTCTCCGAACTCCAAGTATCCCTTGAGCTTTCGCGGATCACCGGCAAACTCGTGGAATCGTGTGCGTTCCCAATCGAGTCCCGCGTCTTGGTTCGCCGCCTGGCTCACCATGCGGACCGGGCCGTCGTCCACATAGCTAGGAGCCGTCCCACGTGCGAGCACCGACGTGACGTAGCGAAGCGGCACGTACTCGACGCTCATTCCGTCACCTCCCCCAGCAGCTCCTGGATCTCGGTCTCGAGCTGCTTCAGCTCGGCGTCGATCTCGGCGAGAGGTCTCGGCGGTTCGTACACGTAGAAGTGCCGGGTGAACGGGATCTCGTAGCCGATTTTGGTTTTGGTGTGGTCGATCCACGCGTCGGGGACGTGCGGGAGGACTTCTCGTTTGAGGTAGTCGTTGACGTCCTCGTCGAGGGGCACGTTCTCGTAGTCGCGGAGTTCGGGGTCGGGTTCGGTTGCGCCCTTGGCGATCTGGACTTCGCCTTCGGGGTCGCGGACGCCGACAGCGTCCCGCAGGGCTTTGCTGAAGGGGGCGCCGGTGGGCCATGGGTGTCCGGTGTCGGTGATGGTTTCCCGCATCGCCTTCCAGGCTTCGGCCTTCGTCCACCACGTCTTGCCGAGCAGCGGGCGCAGTGTGGCCACGAACTTGTCGGGGTCGTCGAGTTTCTGGATCGGCTTGGCCTCCCGGAGTGCGGCAAGGGTCTCGTCGGTGATCTCAAACCGCAGCTTCAGTGGACGTTCGACAGTAATCCTGCGGTAGCCGAAGTCATCGTTGTCGAAGGCCTTGACCTTGCCGTGCAGCGGGTGGCTCTCGTCCTTCGCGACTTGCAGCGCTTCCGCGTAGAGCCGGGTGATTTCGGCGATCTGATCCGGCGCGATGTACTTTCGCTTGTCGCCCAACGATTTCCGCATCTTCTGCCAGTACTCGCGGGCGTCGAGCAGCACCACTTTGCCTTTGTAGTCGGGGCTCTTGCGGTTGGTGAGGATCCAGAAGTAGGTGGAGATTCCGGTGTTGTAGAATAGCTGGTCCGGCAGCGCGACGACGGCTTCAAGCCAGTCGTTTTCGAGGATGTGCTGGCGGATCTGGGACTCGCCCGATCCGGCGGCTCCGGTGAACAGCGGGGAGCCGTTGAAGACGATCGCGACCCGGCCGCCGCCGTCCTCGACAGAGTTCATCTTCGACAGCATGTGCTGCAGGAACAGCAGCGACCCGTCGTTGATGCGCGGCAGCGCCGGGTAGAACCGGCTGTTCTCGCCCAGCCGCGCCAGGTCGTCTTCGACGTCCTCCTTGACCTTCTTCCACTCGACGCCGAAGGGCGGGTTGGCCAGCAGGTAATGGAACATTTCGCGCTTGTGGCCGTCGTCGCTGAAGGAGTTACCGAACTTGATGTTGTCCGGGTCCTGGTCTTTGATCATGAGGTCGGACCGGCAGATAGCCCACGACTCCGGATTCAACTCCTGTCCGAAGACCTCGACGGTCGCGCCCGGGTTCATGCGCATGATGTGCTCGTAGGCGGCGCTGAGCATCCCGCCCGTCCCGCACGCCGGATCCAGCACCCGGCGGACCACGCCCTGCTTGCTCAACGCCTCGTCGTCCGGGGCGATCAGCAGGTTCACCATCAGCTCGATGACTTCGCGCGGCGTGAAGTGCTCACCTGCGGTCTCGTTGGACTGTTCGGCGAACCGGCGGATCAGCTCCTCGAAGATGTAGCCCATCTGGTGGTTGTCGACGACCTTCGGCCGCAGATCCAGATCGGCGAACGTGCTGGTCACCTTGTAGAGCAGGTTCGCGCCGTCGAGTTTTTTGATCTGCTGTGCGAAGTCGTAGCGTTCCAGGACCGCGTAGGCGTTCGCGGAGAAACCGCCGATGTACTGCGTGAGGTTGCGCGCCACGTGCGACGAGTCGGCGACGATCGACTTCAGCGTCAGGGGCGTGGTGTTGTAAAAGCGGTGGCCCGACGCCTTGCGGAGGAACGTGTCCGGGTCGAGGTCCCGGTTCCGGTATTTCTCGACTGTCTCCAGGACCTTGTCCCGAGTCGGCTTCAGCACGCATTCGAGGCGTCGCAGCACCGTGAATGGCAGGATCACCTTGCCGTAGTCGGACTGTTTGTAGTCACCGCGCAGCAGGTCGGCGACCGACCAGGCGTGGTTCGCCAACTCGGTGTGCTTGTTCGTGTTCAACGTTGTCCTTGGGTGGTCATCGAAGATCGACAATGGTGCCTGATCGGGGGCGGTGCGCTCGCGATCAGGGTGGTTCTGTGGTGTGCAGTACTCAGGGCTGGTCTTCTGGCGGCAACAGGGCTCCGCTGGTCAGGCCGGTCGTCCACTGCCGGGCGGTCTCGGCGGCGAGTTCGTTGGCGAGTGCGGCTGCCCTCCGGGTCGCGTGCAAGTGCCGAAAGGCCCTGCCGTAGTCGAGCTGCCGTTCCGGTGGCATAAGCGGAACCCGGAGCCGTTTGACGTCGAGCCGCACGATCGACGAGCCGGTCGTGGCGCGATGGGTGTTCTCGTCGGCCGACAGAAATCCCGCCAGGAACCATGAGTCCAGCCGTTCTGGGTCCGGCCGGAGCAGAAAAAGGTGGGCGCCCAGCAGTTTCCCGGTATCGTCCCCGCCAGCCACGCGCGCGGGAACGCTCTTCAAGCCCTGCAGCGTCTCAGGCATGATCACGTCCCCGCGTTCGATCCGGATGGGTTCAACGGGCTTGTCCCGCAGCGATCCCGACGGGCGTGACTCGCCGCGAAGATCACTCAGCGTCAACCTTGGCACATCGCTGGAATCGACGTCAGAATTTCGCGTGGATCCGGTGCGCTGCGTAGGCGTCGCCCGGTATAGCGTGAGCGCACCGCCACGCAGCAGGTCTGCCACGGTCGCGGTCCGCCATGTCATCGGTTCGCCCTCGGCGACCGACCATGCCGCTGTAGTCGGTGTGTCAGACCGTTGCTTCGAGGCAATCGTCGGCGCACTCGCCAGCCCGGCCAGTTCATCACACGCGTGGCCTAGGCGTTTCCGTAGCTCCTCCGCGAAGTCGGCCTGCCCAGCGGGAGAGATCACAGTCCTTGTATGCACTCGGCGAGCTGGAGTGACGTCGACTGTGGCATCGAGCAGATCGACGGCTGAGAGGCGTTGTGCCACATCGGGAACCACCTCGAAACGGTCCTCGGCCTCGTCGAAGTCCCTCCACAGCTCCACAATGCGTTGATCGGACACGTTTCCGGAGGAGGCGTCGACGAACAGCACCGACTTGCCTGTCGCGAGAGCCTCATCCGGGCAGGTCAGCACCCAGATGTGGAGGCTGAGGTGGAACGGCTGGGCGGCACCCGGTGGCAACCCGATCACCGCACGCAGCGCGCCCTGGCGGATCAGCTCGGCCCGCACACGGCGACCGGACGACCGCTCAGCCGCGCCCGGCGGCATCAAGACGACCGCCAGCCCACCGGGTTCGAGGTGCGCAAGACAGTGCTGTACCCATGCCAGCTCCGACTCCGACCTGGGCGGCAGCCCGTACACCCAGCGCGGGTCGTAGGCGAGGTCGTCGTGCCCCCAGTTGCGCACGCCGAACGGCGGGTTACAGAGGACCGTGTCCACGAGGGCATCGGGGAACGCGTCCGCGCGGAGGCTGTCACCAGAGGCCACCGCAGCATCCCCAACGGACTCGACCTTGAGCCTGACCTCGGCCAACGTGGCCTGAACGTCGTTGACATCCTGGCCATACAGGCGATTCGCGCCCCGGCCCGCAGCGGCGGACAGTAGCCCGCCTGCGCCGCACGCCGGATCGAACACGCACTCCGGATAATCGGACGCGAGATTCGCCATCAGCCCGGCGACGGGCTGGGGCGTCGCATAAGCACCGGCGGTGTCCGGGACCAGCACCTCACGAAAGACTTCGACCGTCGCCCGGCCACCGTCCTCCGCCACACAGTGGGCAAGCGCACGCAGGGATTTGACGTCCACGTCGAGCACCGCCGACGCGCCGATACGGTTCGCGAGGTCACCGACCAGCGTCGCCTCCGGCATCTCATGAAGCTCGGCGAGCCACTTCGCATCGGCACGCGCGAGTGACGGAACCAGCTCGGCCAGCACCAGCGCCGCATCTGGATTCGTGCACAAGACGACACGGAGTTCGTCGGCCGGAGACGACCCGGGCAACTGCCCGCGCGCCGCCAGCCACTCCCGCACCTCATCGAGGTCATAGGCCGGGCTGGTGTCAGTACCTCCGGCTGGCGCCGGAAAGTCCGCGTGCCGCCGACGCCAGTTGCTCACAGTGGCGCGAGTAACCCCGGCGAGACGTGAGATGTCGGCTGCGGTGACGTATGTGGACGTCACGACGCCCGCCCCAAGATCCGTCGCATGGACCGAATGCTACACCACCGCCTAGTTGCGAAAGCGTGTTTGACACTGCTTTCACTTCATGGTGTGATTTTGATGCTTTCATAGGTCGGCGCGATCACGCGCCGTCTCCCGCTCTTCAAGCCCGCACACCCTGGGGCTCCAGCACGGGCGCCCAGCTGCCCCTCCAACCCGAAGGGAAAACCCATGCCACGACGCACCTCGTGCAGCACGGTCTCGCTCTACCGCCTCGACGGGGACCTGGACCTTGCCGACTGCCTGCTCGATTCGTCGTCCGCGGACGGCCTCGAAGAGCACGAAGTCCAGCTCGACGAGGTCACGTGCCGACTGGTCATGGGACGGATTCACTCCGAAAAGCCGTCCTGGGCCGCACACGTCAACTCGCTCACCGGAGTGCCGGTGCGCCTCCCGAGTTCGCAACCCTTCGGCGTGCTGCTCGTCCCGTTGCCACCCTGGACCTACGCGCTGATCTGGGGTCACGGACATCGTTTGCTCGACGCCGAGGTTGTCGAGCAGAACTTCGGGCTTCTCTTCGGCATCCGGCGGCTCGATCCGGCGCACCTGCGCACGGTGTCTCGCTCCGCGATGGACATCACCGCGCGGACGACCCAGACCTCGATCCCTGGCGGAGGCGACGTCGGTTCCTTCGGAATGGAGCCTTACGGCGAGTTCGTCAGCCGCTTCAAAGGCCCCGCCGATCTCAACGACCTCACTTACGGTGCGGAAACCGGAAGGGCCCCTCAGATCGAAGCCGGCGACAACCTCAAGGCTCCACTTCCCCGCTTCGGCACGGCTCTGTTGACCGACCTGAACACCATCACCAAGATCGTCGATGAGCCTGACGACGACTCCTCGCTGCGGTTCGCGCACCTGGTCCGGCGTGTTAAATCCCGTGACCTCGAACGACCTCGGCTCGAAGGACGCCTGGCGGAGGCGCTCGCCAACGGAGCCGAACACCACCCGCTCGGAATCGCGTGGCCCGCCAACGAACTCCGCGCAGCCGAGGAAGCGTGGTCGTTCAAGGTGAAAAGCCTCGGCGGTAGCGGCGCGCTGGTCCTGGAACCGAGCACGGAGCTCGATGTGCTCTCCGAGCAATTCCGCGGCATGCCCGCAGACGTGCGGCTCCATCGTCTCCGCACCGCGCGGGTCGTGCCCTGTGCCGACGACGCCGGCGCAGAGGAGATCGGCGCGTCGACGTCGCTGCGCCGGTGGATCGTCTTCGAGACAACAATCGACCACGTCCGATACTGCTATTTCCAGGGGGAATGGTTCCGCATCGGCGAAGAGTACGTCGAACGGATCCGGGACCAAGTCGAAAAGTTGCTCACGCGGAATAACACGACCCTCACGTTCCCAGTGTGGAACCGCGGGGGTGAACGCGGTGACGAGCACAGCTACTGCCATCAGGTCGCCGAGCGCGACGGCTACCTGTGTCTCGACCGGAACTTCGCGCACACTCCCTTCCACCCGAAGTTCGAGCTTTGCGACGTTGTGGGACCGAACGACGAACTCGTACACATCAAGTGGCTGGGCGCGGCAACGGCCGCGAGCCATCTCTACACTCAGGCGGCGGTGTCCGCCGAAGCGTTGCGGGATGAACCCGACGCGGCTCGTCAGCTCAACGAGAAGATCCAGAAACTCTCGCCGGGCCGCCCCGATGCGCAGCCTTCCAAGGTCGTGCTCGCCATCGCGGGACGCTCCTGGGACCCGCAGCAGTTGTTCACGCTCTCGCAGGTAAGCCTGCTGCGGCTCGACCGCACCCTACGGTCGCTTAACACCACGCTCGAGTTCGCCAATATCCCCCATGTCCGCGGGCCAGCGCGCAAGCAGGTAAGGCGCTGAGCCGCACGGATGCGTCTCAGCTTCCTCGCTCTCAACGACCTTGACCGGGATCTTCGCACTTCTCTCGTTCGGATCCGTCGCCACCAGATCGTTCGTCGCCGTGGTACTCATCAGCGACCACCGCCCGCGCGGCGGCCCATCGTCGGATCGGCTCCAACCGCTTCACTACAGCGACCGACACACGCGAACATCTGCGAACCGGTCAGCAACCGGCCCACCAGCACGATCTTCACGAACGCGGAAGAGACTCGGGTGTCCCTCGGGGCGCCATTCTTTCTTCGGGCGGCAAATGTAATACGAGTTGCGCCCGACCGTGTTGCCGAATATTCGCCGGCCGCATAGCGTGCAAAAGATATAGCTTCGCAAGCGATACACACGTTTGCTCTGTAGAGCTTGGATGCCACCGGTACGCTGCGCGAGCGCTCGCGCTTTTCGGCGATCTACTGATCTTGGACGAAGATTTCCAAACTTACTAGCGGTTCGTGGACCGGTTCGGGGCTCCACACCCATTCGCTTTCCGGGTTGGCGCGGTTTTACCGTTGCCCTTGCGTGCCCTGCGGTTCACATCTGCTGCAGCTTCCGCTTGAACATGAGAGTTCGTTTAGTCTTTGCTCAAATAGCAGCAAGGCGTCGCGTCATCGGATCTCAAGGTACTGCCAGAGCATACCCGCAATCGCTGAACCCACCTTCCTGCGCCGATATAGCCGTTGGCGGCAGGCGTTGGAGCATGTCCGCCGAGGTTGTCCGCCCGTGAAGTTCCACCACTCCGGCCAAGTCTCATCGCATCCAGGGGCGGCGCATTGACGTGTCTGGTTCGGCCCGATTCTGTAAAGTGCGCAGAGCTGCCGCACATGCGACGACGTGTAGTAGGCCCGAGCGTCGAGGGTGAACAGAGGCCGGTCGAGGTCGTCGAAACCTTGCAACTCTCGGACTTTCCGCCAGTAGCGTTCGTGCGCGTGCCTGATGCGGCGTCCGGGCTTCGGGATGTTGCGGTGGTCGTAGCGCCAGGACGCCTCCGGCGTGAGCCGCGCTACGGCGATGTCGCTAAGGCCACACACCGCTGAACTGACCACGATCACTTGGTCGACCGCCGTCATATGCTCTAGCACGGCGCCAATCAGGTCGGGATCAAGCTGCGTTGCTCGTGTTGGTTTACGTGCCATGAGGGCCTCCATCAGTTGACGCGACAGCGGCGAGTGTGGCTCAGTTGTTCCTGACTCGGCAAAAACGTCGCAGAAGTTCGTTACAAAACACCCCTTGGTTCTCTTGCATGTATGAACTGGGAAAACTCGAAATTTTGGTGATGTGGGTCACGTCCCGGCTCGTCGCTGCTCGGTTCAGTCGGTGGAATGACAGGACTCGGCTGACCGCCATGCTCAACGAGGCGAGCTTTGAGGGTCGAGGCGACTGGCTCGGTCTGCTTTCCTGGCGGGGCAAGCGTGTCAAGTTCGCATTCGACCAGGATACTGTCGAAGAAGCTCTCCGACGTGTAGGTCAAATGCGATCACCCTCGAACTCGGATGGGACAGGTGCTTACAGGCGTCATCGTGCTTAGGCGCCCCGGATGTCAATCAAGCACGGCGCGCGGTTCGTTTGCCTTTCTTCTTGCTTTTTCCGCGTGCTCTCACTCGATTTTGGCGCTCCCGCTCGGTCTCTGTAGCGTGCTCGATGCCAGCTGTAACAGAGTAGCCCTCCAGTGCACGATTGACTACGAGTTCGCGAAGCTGCTCCACCGTAGTTCCAACAGTCCCGGCGAGGCCATGCTGTACAAGCTCAGTAAACTGTGTCGTCACGAGGTACCGCTCGACCGTTTCGTAGCCCAGTATCCTTCCATTTCGAGGGCCGCGCGTGCATTCATCATTAAGAAGCATGCGGGCGTACGAGACGGGCAAATACATGCCCTCTGCGGGTAGTCTCGGATCGTTAGGTCTATTATTTGGCCAGCGTGCCAGCTTTAGGAAGCAAGAATCCCTGCTGAGCCTCCAGTCGCTCGGTGTTTGCGGTTCTCGGCTGAGTCTTGCAACTTCATCTAGGCGGTCCATCTGGTCGAGCAGGCGAGAATCAACATGAATATTTTTGAAATCTGACGAAATGCGCTTGTACTGGACTAAAACGAAGCTCTTGGTGGCCTCATGATAATAGATCATGTCCGCGCCGAGTCGGCTCTCGACAGGTGTTGCGTTGATATTGGCTACCTCAAGTCGTCGCCCGTTATCATCAAAAAATTCCTGGATATCGCAGCGACTCACTGCGGAATTGAGAAAATCGCCGAAAAAATGAGTAAATTCTCCGGTCGTGCGGGTATCGTGATCGATCAGGGCGTGTTCTACGGGTTCTGGAATGAGTCCAGCCAAATAGGGGGCGTTGCGGTCTGGAGGCCGTTTCCATGCGGCGATTGCTGAGACGGGAAATTTCGCCGCTCGAAACAGTGTGCCGAGGCTATCTTGTTGTTCCTGCCATGAACGGTCCTCGATGCTGTTGCTGTCAAGAGGGCTGGGTTCGGCCATAGCTAAGAGCCATTCCATGAGATTACCCAGCGATGGGTAAGTACGACGTACTACGTCGACGAAAGCGTCGCTGGTTCCGCGAGAAAGTATTGTGGTCGAATTGCCTCTCAACGCATCGTTAAACGCGTTCGAATGGTATTCGCCTAGTGCCTTCAGTAGTCCGTGACTGCCGTCGAGCGGCACGGCTTCCTTGCAGCGGCGAAGTGGATCAATCGTGATGCTCTTGTCAACGGCTCCCACACTGTTGCCCCCAGGACGCATGACCATGCCGAGCCAAACGAGTCTGTGCGGGGTCGAATCATCGGAGCTGGGCGACCTAGAGTGAGGGGTAGCCTTCGATCGGGAACATACCAAGGCAAGCTGCGGAGACGCGTCTGGTGCATGAATCGACGATGGCAGAGCTTTCGTAAGCCGAAGCTCGATTTCCAGTTTCTCGTCGATACTCTGGAGTTCGCGCTCACCTAGGACGACAACATAAGTCACGTCAGGATGTTATAGGAATCGGACCGTGGCCGTGGGGTATTTGGCAGTACGCGTAGGCGCATTCGGAGTCTTCCTGCATGCGCAAGGAACAGCGACGGCCCCGGCGATCTTTCTGGGTGGCGGTGCCGAACGGGTCGTTCGGCACCAGGGCAAGGTCAGCATGCCGTGTTGTAGCGCGTCGTGTTGTGGGACCGAGGTCGGGCAGGGTGTGGCCGTCGCGGACTTGCCGTCACGTGGTCTAGCCGGAGGTATTGGGATGGCCCAGCGCGTCGATCGCGCTGAAGGAGCTGACATGCCCGGCACATCCGCGAGGTTGCGCAGCCAGCGGCTACCGGAGAGCACATCATGTGTGCCGTAAATTTTGGTCATTCTTCGGTACCTCTAGCAGCGTTATCGTGCTTTGAGGATTAATTCGGTTGAACGTATCCTGCGCTATTGTCCATGATCGAGCGAGATCGTTACCAAATACTCGCGATAGTAATGGGGCAAGACGATAGGTCGCCAGCCCTACGCTGGCAACATCATAGATAAGTCGAAGCCTGAATGATCTCGAAATCGGCCAATCACATTCAGGAAGTCGAAATCTCTGCTGTAGGGAGACGATGCCGGCATTGACACCGAAGGTTATTTCATGGCCTGCCGAAAAATCCTCGAACCAGCGTTGCAGCGCATCGCGAAGGGCGTTCTGGCGCCGTTCGAGATCACGGCTAGAAAGACGTCGCTGGTGAGCGCATTCTTCAAGCTCGCCGAACCATTTCCGCAGCTTTGTAGCTGCCTTGGATTCGCGGAGAATGATTGCTTTCTCGATCAAATCTGCAGGAGAGGTTGCCTCTTCTAGGATCACCGAAAGCATCAAAGGAATCGGTGCGTCAAAATAATACTGACGTGTGTCAAGCTGTGCTGTCTTGTCGGTATCGAGAATGTTGCCGGGGCGTAGTTTGGAAAGTCGAGTATACCGAAGGTAATTCATAACTTGCTCCAGCTGTGTCCTGCTCATGACAGGCGTCTCGCCCCATTCGAAGACGCCGCCCGAGGACGGGTCGACAATCCCGTCAAAAACTGCAAGTGCCGCCCTTAATGGATGGGGCATGTACGATGCGGAGTGCAGGTTAGCCAGGTCGCAGTAGTAGTATGTCGCCGCAGCGTTTTTCACCACGTCGACCGCAGCGTATTTCTTGGAATAGTAATAGCTGGGATCGTTTGCCGGTTCGAGTTTTGCAAACGGGCCCTCTTCTAGCGATGCGCATTCCTCCCAATGGCGAATCTTTTTGAAGATGTCATTGTAGCTGGCAGCCAACGCTAAATGCGCGTTTGCCTCACGATTATCACGTTTCATTTGTTGACACTTTTTATAGAGGCCAGACACAGTGAACGGTCCAGTCAAGAGATCCTTTGTCTTCGGTTTGAGCTTCGCAGCCTGATCTGCATGTGCTCGCGCCAGCCCACTGTAGTCGTGCGCGTCGAGATCCTTAAACAGATCGCGGTCAGAGAATCCTGTTCCAAAATATGAATTGCTGATTCCAAGGAATGTGCCCAGAGCGGCTTCGTTCTCCAGAAGTTGCAGATAGGAGCAAAATGAGTCACTATTTGCATCATCAGTAGCGCGGGCCGCGCTTTCCACCAATAGATACTTTGACCGTTGTTCGTTGTTGTCGAGAATTTTGACGATGTTGGCGAGGCCGTCCAATTCCTCCGGTATCTCACACGGGTCGAGATCTACATGTGTCGAGCCATTTTCGGCTGGATACCAGCTATCGAGCAGATTTGGACTCAGGCCGATCTGCTCGTGCAATACGACAGCTTGGACGAGTTGGGCCAGACACGTGATGTCGACCGTGTTCTGAAGATGCGCGTTGAATTGATAGTCCCATTTGTTCTGCGACAATTCTTTCTGTTTGTCGCTTAGTCGCGAGCGGTAGCACTCGGGCGATAGTATCCGAAATGCACCCTGCAATGTGAGGTTGTCAAGTAATAGCACACCGTCTCCGTTTCTTTTAAATGGGATCGACGGTATTCCTGCAAATGTTTCTGCTTTTCAGGTGTCCCTCGGTGGGATGAAGATCATTCTACATTATATGAATGATGGCTTCAACGTTTGCAGTCATCAGTCGAAACTAGATTTCTTGCAAGGGATGTAGATATTGAAGAACTTGAGTCCACCCGTATTGCCTGCGTTCCTGCCGCAAATCGGCCGTGGCCAACTCGGCACACCGCCCGACACAGGCGTGCACCTGGGAACGAGTTACCGAGCGCCCAACGGGCACTGCCGCAACCCGGACGTGGAGGTAGTTCGCCTCGCACACCACGCAAGCTAGGTCATCAGCCTGCAAGGCGGTTAGACCCTCGATAAGTTCGTTCGGGTTCATTCGGGAACCACCGCCTGAACGGCGGCGGTTGCGAACAACGCCAACGGTGGCGGAAACGTGCAGCTCACGGCAGCGGGAGTTGTTTCGTGTAGATGCTGTTCGAACCCGACCGGGGGCACTTATCAAGGCAGGTCAGCACATGTGGAGTTGACCTGCCGTTGCTGGGCTACCGTAGATCGTCTATGTAAAATCCATGGATTTGGGAGATGATCACGGCTCGCCCTCCGCTCCCCCCCTCGGCACCTGGGGTGCGATCCGTACCTACGGCCGAGTCGACGGCAAGTGGGTCCAGGCATTGATCCCTGCAGGCGCGAAGATCGACGGCTGGCGTGCCATGACCAATTACCGCGGACACGACGGCCGCAAGACATTCAGGGCCAACCGCGTCATCGGACTCCCTGACTACCTGTAAACGCTGCCGTTAGTGCGCAAACCGCTCGACGCCCACGAAAGCGAGCCCGTGTTCCCGTCCGGCACTTGGCTGGCGCCACCCCAGCAACATGCAGCGGTCGGTGCGCCGTATGCGTGAGCGGATCGAGTACCCCGACTTCACCACGCATGTCGGACGCAAAACTGTCACCACAATCCTGGACATGTCCGGGCAGACCGCCCGCGAAATTGCTGACCAGCTCGGGCACGCCAACCGTGCTATGACCCAAAACGCATACATGGGACGCGGGGTAAGGAACCCGGCCGTCGCATCGGCGCTCCACGCAGCCTACAAACCTAAGGGCTAATCGCGGAGAAGTCGGCTGGCGAATCCCGTTCCTGCTCGCCGTCGAGATCGACCCCGTTTGGTTGAGATACTCGCCAGCTAGGCGGGCGGCAACTGCCTCCTGACAGTGCGCGATCCTCATCTGGTCCACCCAGTAGCTGGATCCCCGCCAACTCGAAGAGGCTGGTGGCACGGACCTTCGGGACTACCTCGCGACCATTTGGACGCTCCCGAAACCTCGCACGAACACCGCGAACGCCTCGCCGATGTCCTCCGCCGCGTCGCCCGGATACCCACCCATCGGCACTGACCTGCGGTTTCAGGCACTTTCGCCCACCTCGCACATATCCGACGGGCCAAGTGAGGTAGGTCACCGGCCGCATCGGGTCGGTCACTCGTCTGCCGGGTGGCGGCCGCAGCCGAGAAGCCTAGGCTGAAAGTTAGTTAGCATAGAAAACATTTTTTAGTGATGGGGTGGTAACAATGTGCGGCATCGCCGGGTGGGTTTCGTTCCGTCGCGACCTGACCACGCAGCAGGCCGAGGTGGACGCGATGACCGAGACCATGTCCTGCCGCGGGCCGGACGCGTCGGGCACCTGGTATGCGCGGCACGCCGCGCTCGGGCACCGTCGGCTCGCGGTGATCGACCTGCCCGGTGGCGCTCAGCCGATGGTGGTGGACACGCCGGACGGCGCGGTCGCGATGGTCTACTCCGGCGAGGCGTACAACTTCACCGAGCTGCGCGATGAGTTGCGGCGGCGTGGTGTCCGGTTCGACACCGATTCGGACACCGAGGTGGTGCTGCGCGGGTACGTGGAGTGGGGCGAGGCACTCGTCGAGCGGCTGAACGGCATGTACGCCTTCGCCATCTGGGACACGCGCAGCGACAAGCTGGTGATGATCCGGGACCGGATGGGGATCAAGCCGTTCTACTACTACGAGACCGGGGACGGGGTGCTGTTCGGCTCCGAGCCGAAGGCGATCCTGGCCAACCCGCTCGCCGAGCAGGTGGTCGGGCTCGACGGGCTGCGGGAAGTCTTCGCGTTCGCCAAGACGCCCGGCCACGCGATCTGGGAGGGCATGCGCGAGCTGCGTCCTGGCCATCTGGCCGTGGTCGACCGCAACGGCCTGCGCGAAACGTGCTACTGGAAACTTGAGGTCAGCGAGCACACCGACGACCAGCAGGCCACCGTGGCGCACGTGCGTGAGCTGCTCGACGACATCGTCCGGCGGCAGCTGGTCGCCGACGTGCCGCGGTGCACGCTGTTGTCGGGCGGGCTGGATTCCTCGGCCATGACCGCCCTGGCCGCCGGGCAATTGCAGGAGCAGGGCGAGGTGGTGCGCAGCTTCGCCGTGGACTTCCCCAACCAGGCCGAGAACTTCCGGGCCGAGGACATCGCGCCAACCCAGGACACCCCCTACGTGCACGCGGTCGCCGAGCACATCGTCTGCGAGCACGAGGACATCGTGCTGGACGGTGCCGCGATGGCCGATCCGGCCGTGCGGGCCGCCGCAGTGGGCGCCCGCGACATCCCGGTCGGCATGGGAGACCGGGACAACTCGCTGTACCTGCTGTTCAAGGCGATCCGGGGGAAGTCCACAGTGGCGTTGTCCGGGGAGTCCGCGGACGAGGTCTTCGGCGGCTATCCCTGGTTCCACGACGACGTCCAGCGCAACGCGGATACCTTCCCGTGGCTGGCGAACTCGCGCTCACCCATCAACACCACCGGACTGCTGAACGCGGAGCTCACCGCGAAACTGGACCTGGACACCTACAAGGCCGACCATTACCGGCAGGCGCTGCGCGAAGTGCCGCACAAGGACTCCGAAACCGGGCTCGAACGGCGGATGCGCGAAGTGTGCTACCTGCACCTGACCCGGATGGTGCAGAGCCTGCTCGATCGCAAGGACCGCATGTCGATGGCAGTCGGTCTGGAGGTGCGGGTGCCGTTCTGCGATCACCGGCTCGTGCAGTACGTGTTCAACACACCCTGGTCGCTGAAGACCTACGATGGCCGGGAGAAGAGCATCCTGCGCGGCGCCACGCGCGACGTGCTGCCGGAATCGGTGGCCAACCGGAAGAAGAGCGGCTACCCGGGCAGTTTCGACCCCGACTACCTGGCCGCCATCCAAGGGCACGTCCACGACCTCCTCCACAGCGACCACCAGGTCCTGGACTTCTACGACCGGGACGCGGTCAAGGCCGCCAGCACCGCGACCATCTCCGGAATCACCAACGCGCAGCGGTCCGGGCTCGAACGAATCCTCGATTTCGCCACCTGGCTCGACCTGCGCAAACCCGTCCTGAAACTGGACTGACCGGCAGGCGGCGCACCCTGGCCGAACCTGCCCGCAGGTTGGCCAGGGTGGCGGGCGAGGCTGAGCTCGGCGGGTAGCTACTGCATGTCCCGGCCAGCCACATGGGCGGCGGCCACGAAGGCGCGCGTGGCCGGGGCGCTGCTGTCAGCGTGGTACGCCACGCCGATGCTCAGGTACGGCCGGGGACCGCTGATCGGCCGGTATTGCACGCCGTCGCGGGCCAGCCGCTGGGTTCGCGACGCGATGAAGCCGAGTCCGACCCCGGACGCGACGAGCCCGATGATCGACTGCGCCGGATGCGCCTCCATGGCGATTTTGAGGCTGAACCCAGCGTTCTGGCACAGCAGGAGAACGGTGTCGTAGAGGTGCGGCGCGATCTGCCGGGGGAAGATCACCACGGGTTCGCCCTCCAGGTCGCTCAACCGAACCTCGTCCCGTTCGGCGAGCTCGTGTCCGTCCGGGAGCGCGAGTTGGAACGCCGTGCGGCCGATCTGCTCAGTGGCCAGTGCCGACTCCTCCAACGGCGGGTGCACGAGACCCACGTCGATGTCGCCGTGCATCAGGGCACGCTCCTGTTCGGCGGTGGTCAGCTCGCGGACCACCAGCCCGACCTTGGGCAGCCGCTCCCGGAATCGGGCGGCGACCTCGGGGAAGACCACGTAGAGCGCGGGCGAGGTCACGCCGACGGTCAGCTGGCCGATCTCCCCGCGCGCGGTGCGCAAGGCCAGCTCGGCGGCGACGTCCATCTGGCGCAGCGTCTTGCGCGCCTCCACCGCGAACACCTCGCCCGCCGGGGTCAGCGACACAGTCCGCTTCGTCCGGTGCGCCAACCTCAGTCCGAGCTGCCGTTCGAGTTTGCGGATCTGCTGGCTCATCGCGGGCTGGCTGATGTGACAGCGCTCCGCGGCGCGGTGGAAGTGCAACTCCTCGGCCAAGGCGACGAAACATTCGAGCGAGGATCGGTCCACTCCCCCGATGCTCGTCTGATAATCACACCGAATCAATACATGCGAACAAGAAATTGGACGTAATCGACGCGCGACTCCTAGCGTGAGCCCACCACGTCACGAAGGAGTCGCCCGGATGTCCGTGCCCGAGGGTCTCCCGATCCGCATCACCGCGGTCGAGACGACCGTAGTCAATGCGGAAATGCGCAACTGGATCCTCGTCAAGGTCCGCACCGACACCGACGGGCTGCACGGCTGGGGCGAGGCCAGCCTCAACTGGAAGACCCGCGCGGTGCTCGGCGCGATCGAGGACCTATCGAGCATGATCGTCGGCCGGGACCCCCGGGACATCGAGCAGCTGGTGCGGATCATGACCAAGCACAGCTACTACCAGCTGGGCATCATCGGCGCGACCGCGATCAGCGGCATCGAGCACGCCCTGTGGGACATCCTCGGCAAGTCGCTCGGCCAGCCGGTCTGGCGACTGCTGGGCGGCCGGGTCCGCGACTCGGTGCGGGTCTACACGCATCTGGGCCTGGGCGACATGCGCTCGGTCTACGACACCGTCGACATCGGACAGGCGCGGGAGAAGGCCGCTGCCGTGGTCGAGCAGGGCTACGACGCGCTGAAGGTCGTGCTCATCCCGTACGGCCACCACCTGACCGTCGCCGCCGAACGTCGGCACGTCGACAAGCTGATGGCCGCGCTGCGCGACACGGTGGGACCGGACGTCGACATCATGATCGACTTCCACGGGAGGACAGCGTCGATCGCCGCCGCCCTGCAGTACATCGACGTGCTGGCGCCGTACGACCCGTTGTTCTGCGAGGAACCGGTGCAACCGGGCAACACCGAGGCGCTGCGCGAGATCACCCGCCGCGCCCGGACGCCGATCGCCGCCGGCGAACGGCTGGTCGGCCTGCGCGAGTTCCTGCCGGTGCTCGCGGCGAAGGCCGTGCACGTGGCGCAGCCGGACCTCAACCACACCGGCGGTCTGCTGGAAGGCAAGCGCATCGCGGCAGTCGCGGACACCGAGCTGGTCGGGATCGCGCCGCACAACCCGAACGGGCCGATCGCTGGTGCGGCGGCGCTGCACTTCGACGTCAGCACGCCGAATTTCCTCATCCAGGAAGAGATGAGCGGCGCCGTGAGCTGGTACGACGACGTCGTCCGCACGCCCATGCGCCGGGTCGACGGTCACTGGCAGGTGCCCACCGAACCTGGACTCGGCGTGGAGGTCGACGAACGGGAGGCCGCGAAGCACCCCTACCAACCCGAGGTGCCGCACAGCGGTTCCGCCGTGCTCGCCGACGGAACGGTGGTGGACTGGTGATGCGGACCTTCGACTACCCGGGCGGCGTGCACAACGCGACCCCACCGCGCGTCGTGTTCGGTCCGGGCAGCGCGGCTGGCCTGCGCGACGAGGTGGAGCGGCTGGGCGCCCAGCGCGCCCTAGTGGTCACGACACCGGGCCGGGTCGCGCTCGGCAACCGGATCGCCGCGCAGATCGGGGACCGCTGCGCGGGCCTGCTGCCCGAGGCGATCTCCCAGGTGCCGATCGAGCTGGCCCGGCGCGGCCGCGACAAGGCCGCCAGCGCCGGTGCCGACTGCCTCGTCGCGGTGGGCGGCGGCGCGGCGACCGGACTGTGCAAGGGCATCGCCTACGAGTCCGGCCTGCCGATCATCGCGGTGCCCACCACGTACTCGGGCTCGGAGATGACCGGGTTCTGCGGCATGACCATCGACGGCATCAAGCGCATGCACGAAAGCCTCGCCATGCGACCGTCCACAGTGGTCTACGACGCCGAACTGTCCCAGCAGCTCCCGCTGCCGATCAGCGCCGCGAGCGCGCTCAACGCGCTGGCGCACTGCGTCGACTCGGTCTACCTGCCCTCCATCAGCCCGCTGCTCGTCCCGGCCGCGGTCGAGGGCGCCCGCGTCGTCGCGAACGCACTGCCCCGGCTGTCAGCCGCCCCGGACGACCTGGAGGTGCGCAACGAACTGCTCTACGGCGCCTACCTCGGCGGCGCGGCGCTCACCGGCGGTTTCGCGCTCCAGCACGCGATCGCGCACATGCTGGGCGGCAGCTTCGGCGTCGAGCACGGGGTCGCACACGCGGTCGTGCTGCCCTACGTCACCGACCACCTCGTGCGCCGCGCGCCCGAACAGCTCGGTCGCATCGCCGACGCGATGGGCACGCCGGATCTCCCCGGCGCCATCTGGGACCTCGCCGCCGACGCCGGGCTGCCGGTGAACCTGACCGACGCCGGACTCGGACCCGGCGACCTCGAACGCGCCGTCGAAATCGCTACTACCGCCGAGGACCACGACGACCCGCGCCTCGCGGGCAACCCCGCCCCGGTGACCAAGGACGTCGTCGAGTCCATTTTGGACGCGGCGACGCGCGGAGCCCGGCCAGGAGGCCGGTCATGAAGATCATCATGATCGGCGAAGCCGCCGAGCACGAGGACGAACTGCGCTCCGGCTTGGACAGTCCACATCGGATCGTTTCGTGGCCCCGCGAAACCGCCAACTCGGCCAGCCACGACACCGAAATCGAACCCGACGACGTCGTGATCACGCTGCGCTGGTCGCGCGAAGATCGCGACGTGCCGCCGTTTCGGCTGCTGCACGTGCCAGGCGCCGGACTCGACGGGGTCGACCTCGCGGCCCTGCACCCCGAAACCATGGTGGCCAACGTCTTCGAGCACGAGATCCCGATCGCCGAGTTCGTCCTCGCCCGGCTCCTCGAATGGGAAATCCGGGCCGCGACGATGCAGGCATCGTTCACGTCGGCCGACTGGCCGGAACAGTACCGACACCGCACCCCGCACGGCGAGATCCACGGAAAAACGCTCGGCATCATCGGCTACGGACGCATCGGCCGCGCGATCGCCGCCCGTGCGGCGGCCTTCGGTGTCCGAGTCGCCGCCGTCGACGACTTCGCCAGACCCGACGACGTGACCGAGCTACTGCCCACCGGATCGCTGCCCGAGTTGTTGGCGCGCAGCGACTACGTGGTCGTCGCCTGCCCCCTGACCCCGGAAACGACCGGTCTCATCGACGCCGCCGCGCTCGCCGCGATGCCGTCGCACGCGGTGCTGGTCAACATCTCCCGCGCCCCGATCATCAACGAGGACGCCCTCTACGCGGCGCTGCGCGAAAAACGCATCGGCGGCGCGATCCTCGACGTCTGGTACCGCTACCCGGCCTCGTCCAACGACGTCGTCGCCCCCGCGACGCAACCGTTCTGGGATCTGCCCAACGCGTGGTGCACCCCGCATTCCAGCGCCTGGACCCACCAGCTCCCGCACCGGCGCTACGCCGTCATCGCGGACAACATCAACCGGCTCGTGGCTGGACAACCGCCACGCAACCTCGTGCGGGCGAGATCGGCACGTTGATCCCGCTCTGGTTCAGCTCAAGGAGGAGCGACCATGGATGCGAACCTCGATCGAGAGGCGATCTGGGCTGAGTCCAGGCGGCGCCTCACCCCCGGCGCCGTGGTCGGCAGCCTCATCGAGTGGTACGACATCGCCGTGTACGGCCAGGCCGCCGCACTCGTCTTCAACACCCTGTTCTTCCCCAGCTTCTCCACCACCGCCGGACTGGTCGCCTCATTCGCCACCTTCGGGGTCGGCTACTTCGCACGACCGCTCGGCGCCATCATCTTCGGGCACCTCGGCGACAAGCACGGCCGCCGTGCGTCCCTCGTCGGCACCCTGGTGCTGATGGGCGCGGCCACGGTCGTCATCGGCTTGCTACCGACCTACCACAGCGCCGGACTGCTCGCGCCGGTACTGCTCGTGGCCTGCCGACTCGTCCAGGGACTCGGCGTGGGCGCGGAATACGCGGGCGCGGTCATCATGGTCGCCGAGTTCGCCCCCGACAAACGCCGCGGCTACTTCGCCGCACTCCCCGCCAGCGGCGTGTTCCTCGGCATCGGCCTCGCCGCCGCCGTGACCGCCGCGGTATCCGCGCTACCCGAGCCGCAACTGTTGGCCTGGGGCTGGCGAATCCCATTCCTGCTCAGCTTCATCGTCGTCGGCATCGGACTCATGATCCGCCTCCGAGTCCCCGAATCACCCGTGTTCACCGAAATCAAGCAAGCCAGGGCCCGCACCCGGTTGCCGCTCGCCACGATGCTCAAGGCCGTCCCGAGGCGGTTCCTGCTGGCGATGGTCGCCAACGGCGTGCTCGCGTTCAACATCTACGTGGTCCAGACCTACTCGCTGAGCTACCTCGCCAGCAAACACGTCTCGAAAAGCGTCGCACTGGTGGCGCTGCTCTTCGGCTGCGCGGTAGGCGCCGCGGCCATCCCGATCATCGGCAAGCTGTCCGACCGCAGCGGCCGCAAACCCGCGTACCTCGTGGTCAGCGCCGTGTGCGCGCTCGTACCGTTCCCCTTCTTCTGGCTGCTCGACACCCGCAACGCGGTGCTGATCCTGATCGCGTTCGGGCTCGCGTTCGGCAGCTGCCTGGCCATGTTCGGCTCGCAAGCCGCCTACTACGTCGAACTGTTCCCCGCCGCCTACCGGTTCAGCGGCTTCGCGCTCGCCCGCGAGATCCCCGGCGCCGCGCTGGCTGGCCCCGCACCGGTGATCGCGGTCGGACTCGTCACGCTCGCCTCCGGTTCACCGATCCTCCTCGCAGCAGCGATGGCGATCGTCGCCGCAGCCGGATTCGTCGCGGTACTCGCGCTACCGGAAACCCGCGGCATCCCGCTATCCGACCCCACCACCACGCTGAACGTCACCGTCCCCGCCGAAGAACGCTGACGTTTCGCCCGAACTTGACCTCTTTCACATGAGCAGGACACTGCACTGCGCCACGCTGATGATTCGCTGCCGATCGACCTACGGGTTCGATGAAACCAGCCGCGTACGAACGAGCGCCGCCAGCATCGTGGCGCCCGCCACCACTGCTGCCAGGTGCAGGACTGCCGCGAGTGCGAGGTTTTCCGGCAAGCCTGCATCGGCCGGTTGCGCGACTGCGAGGTACAGGGTGAACGGAAGCTTCCAGCCGCTCCAGGCGAACAGCGAGCCCGAGCCGAGCCAGCCGAGCACCATCGGGATCCATCGAGGGACTCCTGCGGGCCGCCCTCGGACGGCGGTCCAGGTGGCGGCGGAAGCCACGATGGCCCAGAGCCCGAAGACGCCGGACAGCACATGCCAGTTGAGGTCCCGCTCGCCGCGGTGGGCGACACCTGCGGTGCCGCCCACCGCCCAGTAAAGCCAGATGAGACCGACTGCGGCACCGACCACGACCATCCAGGGCGGCACCCTTGGCGAGCCCCCTCCACCGTCCCCGAGCCGACCCGCGAACACGTCCGGCCAGCGCCGCCGCAAGTACGTGGGCAGCGCGACGGCCAGCCCCAGCCCCATGCCCACAAACCCGATCTGAACCAGTGCGGCCTCCCAGATCGGCATCGACGGGCCTGCGTCGCGCCCGCTATCCGGATTGCCATCCGCCGAGCCCAGCAGCGAACTGAGAACGGCGTAAGGCAACACCGGGACGGGGAACCCCGTCCCAACCCAGGCGCAGAAAGCCAACGGCGCTCCCGGTATGCGCATCCCCCACGGCCGCACCAGCGCGAGCGCCACCGCGATCCCGATCCCCGCCATAGCGATCGTTGCGCTGTTGAGCACCACCCACTCCACCTTGCCGAAGCCGGTCCCGACCGGCAGCAGCCCCAAGAGTGAACCGATCACCCACGACACCTTGATCAGCAAGTACGGCGTCAGCGCCAGCGCTGCCCCATATGCCGCGACCCGTCCGGCCCGATCCCAGCGATCCATCTGACCTCCCAATCCGAGCAACGGAGTTCAAGTCTCATCCACCGCGACGAATCCGAAGTAGACGATCGCGAACACCCGACCGCGTTGCCCAGCACCCAGGTGACTTTCAGCCCCAGGTAGACGCTGGCACCAACGCTGACGATCGCTGCACCGATGCGTTGGATGAGGCCGGGACGCGCGCCCGGCTCCGGGCGTCTGACGACGTCCGAGCCGCGGCTGATGATCAGCATGATCGCATCGTGATCCTGCCGCGCAGTCCGGTGCTTCGTTCCGGAGAGGGACAACTGTCGCTCTCGCGAGGGACTCGGAAGCCGTCCCACCGCAGCTACGTTTGCCGCGTCCGGTGTCGTCACACCGTGTACGCAGGTCGGACGGACAGTCGCAATAGGAGGGTCTTCGATGAGAGAGCACGCGATCAGGGCGGGAGTTCGGCCCCCCGTCGGCATCAGGATCTGCGCCTACGCCATACCGTTGTGCATCCTGCCGTCGGCGCTGTGGCGACTGTTCAGTGCCGCCCGCACGCTGGTCACGAATGTGAACCCGTGCTCAAGCCACAACGTCCTCGAAGTGATCTACGTGCCGAGCCTGTCGTTCGGCTCCATGGCTCTGGGGTTGCTTGCGATCGGTCTGGTGCGTCCGTGGGGTGAGGTGTTGCCGCACTGGTTGCCCGTTGTCGGGGGACGGGCGGTGAATGCGCGTGTCGTCACGGGTGCGGCGTACGCCCTGGCGGCGCTGCTCGCGACTGTCATCGCGGTGTGGCTGCTGCGTGGCGGTCCGCACCAGGCTCCGCTTCGAGCTCTGCCGCCCGGGTGCCACCAGCCGGGCTGGGATGTCCTGCGGTGGTACGTGCCCCTGCTGTTGTGGGCCCCGCTGCTGGCCATCGTTACGCGCAACTACCAGCTTCGGCACCGGCTCGGTCAGTCCAAGGGGACGAACCCGCTCTCGTAAGCGCGGATGACGGCCTGCACGCGATCGCGCACACCGAGCTTGGCGAGGATCCGCGCGACGTAGGTCTTCACCGTCTCGACCGTCAGGTGGAGCCGTTGTGCGATCTCGGCGTTCGACAGTCCGGAGGCGATCAGTCGGAGCACCTCGCCCTCGCGTTCGCTCAGCATCGGCAGGCCGGGGCGGCCAGCTGCGGCGTCCACGTGGCGGGAGACGAGCCTTCGGAGGACGTCCGGGAACAGCAAGGAGTCGCCGTGGTGAACGGTGCGGATGGCGTGGCGGACCGACTCCGGAGCCGACCTCTTGAGCAGGAACCCCTGTGCTCCGGTCTGCAGCGCCTCCTGGACATATTCATCGTTCTCGAACGTCGTCAGCATCAGCACCTTGGTGTCGGAATGCCGCGCGCGCAAGATCCGGGTCGCCTGGATCCCGTCCACCCGCGGCATCCGGATGTCCATGCACACCACGTCCGGTCGCAGAGATGCTGTGGCGGACACCGCCTCGGCACCGTCGCGCGCCTCGCCGACGACGCAGAGGTCTTCGCCGTCGATCAGGGCGCGCAGCCCCGCGCGCACGAGGTCTTCGTCGTCTGCGAGCAGGACCCTGATCTGGTTGACGGCGTTCACGGTTCCTCCTGTTCCGGGACCGGCAAGGTCACGTCCAGATGCCAGGTGCCGTCGCGTTGGCCGGACCGCATCCTCCCGCCGAGGAGATGGACCCGCTCGCGGACTCCGGCAAGCCCTCGTCCACCCCCACGGCCGCCACCAGCCGCCGGCCCAGCACCGGCCACCGGGTTGGTCACCTGGATGTGGAGGCGCTTGTAGCGTCGCCCCAGGCTGATCCGCACCGGTTGGCCTGGTGCGTGCCGCAGGGCGTTCGTGACACCTTCCTGCACGATCCGGTACGCCTCGCGGGAGACGGCCGAGGGCAGCGTCGCGAGGTCCTTGATCTCCGATGAGACGACGATTCGCTGACCACCTTCGCGTGACGCGCGCACGAGACCGTCGAGACTGCTGAGATCGTGAACGGGCTGGCGCTGCGCGGCCTCCCGGTCCTCCCGCAGCAAGCCGAGGATGGCATCCAAATCCTCCAGCGCGCGCCGGGCCGCGGTTTCGACGGTCTCCAGCGACCCCGCTAGAGCCTCGCTTTCCGGCGGTACGCGGCGCCGCGCCACCGCCGTCTCCAAGACGACGACCGTGAGCGCGTGGCCGACGCTGTCGTGCAGTTCCCGGGCGAGTCGGGTGCGCTCGACGAGATGCGTCGTCCGCGTCTCAAGTTCGGCCAGGAGTTCTGAGACGGACGGACCGAGCAACGCCGGTGCGAGCCGCGCCAGCAACGCGCCGCAGGCGAACAGCGCGAGAAAGACTGACGCGACGCCGAGGAGCCACACGACCGACACCGGGACGGCCCCACCCCAAACACCCGTGAAACCCCACAGCGACAGCCCGGTCAGATGTGCCTCGTGCGGCGCGACCGCACGGACCAGGTGGTCCACCGCCAGGATGCCGCCAACGACGGCGGCCCCGGCGAGACCACCGGCGAGGAGATGCGCCCAGAACCACGTGACGGTGCGCCACCGCTGGTCCCAGGTCCTCGGCGGCCCAGGTGGATGCCCCCGAAAGTCCACCCCCAGCAGGGAAGTCGCCGCCGCACCCTCAAGATGTCGCAGCTGGGGAAGAAATCCCAGCAGAGTCGGCGGGACGACCACCACCGCGGCAACGAGGAGCCTGTTGAACGCGACCGGCGCCCGGTCCCACAACGCGTCCGCAACCACCAGATCGATGGACCCGAACGACAGCGCGAGCGCGGAGCCGGTGAGCAAATAGACGACTCGCAAGGCATACCTGGAGCCGCGCAGCCAACGAACCCGGCGCCACGTCGAGGAGTCCGCTCCGTGCATCACAACGTCATCTTCGCAGGGCTTCGGCGCCGGAAGACAGCATTCTGCAGGACATCGCGCCGACCGCCGACCCGACCGCTGCTGGGCGCACCTACTCCGCATCGTCCACAAATTCCCACCACCTCCTGGCCGGGCTCACCGCCCGCGCCCTCGATGCCGGGCTGCCCCCACAGGATTTGCACCAGGAGCTGCTCCACGGTGTCGATCAACGAGTTCGAACGCATCCTCCACCGACGCGGGCTGCACCATCGAGCGCGGCATCGACGATCGTCCATCTGTTCTGCGGCAGTACTTTTGCGGCTCTTCGCAGTTGAGGGTGTAGTCGGGGGTGTTGGCGGCTAGGCGTCGAGGTCTACCATCCGAAAGACCTCGACATGCTCCACGCCATCTTCGCCGCGCCCTGTCTGACCACGTTCTGCCGTCTCGATGAACTCGGTCTGGAAGCCGTCGGGCAACGCCTTGAGCCGGATCAGCCGGTGATCGAGTCCCGGTACCCAGCCGCGTTCACCGGTTAGCGGCCAGCACTGCCGCGAGGCCCTCTTGCAGGTCCTTGACGAAATACTCGGGAACCTCCAGCGACGGGAAATGTCCCCCGATTTCAGGCGACCTCCATCGGACGATCTGTCGGTACCGCTCCTGTGCCCAGGCGCGCGGACACTTCTCGATGTCGCGGGGATACATACTGATTGCTGACGGGACGTCGACCCGAAGTTCGGGGTCCAGCGAGTTGTGGCTTTCGTAGTAAATGCGGGCCGACGATGCGCCGGTCCGCGTCAGCCAATACAGGGTGACGTCGTCAAGAACGCTGTCTCTGGAAATCGTCTCGAACGGGCTATCTTCGGTGTCTGACCACTCGGCGAACTTGTCAAGGATCCAGGCAAGAAGCCCGACCGGTGAGTCGACGAGCGAGTAGCCGATGGTCTGCGGTCGGGTCGCCTGCTGCTTCGCGTACGCCGCGCGGTGGCGCCAGAAATCGCGGGTTTCCTCGGTCCACTTGCGCTCGACAGCCGTCAGCCCGTCCGTTGTCAACCCGGGCGGTCCCTCCGCGAACGTTGTGTGGATGCCGAGAACATGCGCCGGGAACCTGCCGCCGAGAACCGTGGTGATATTACCTCCCCAGTCGCCGCCGTGGGCTGCGAACTTGCTGTAGCCGAGCCTTCCCATCAGTTCCACCCATGCGGCCGCGATCTTTTCGGTTCCCCACCCGGTGGTGGCCGGCTTGTCGCTGTAACCAAAGCCTGGTAACGACGGGACCACGACGTGGAACGCTGGCGCGTCTGCATCTTTCGGATCTGCCAGCTCGTCTACTACATCGATGAACTCAGCAATGCTGCCTGGCCAGCCGTGCGTCAAGATCAGAGGAGTGGCATCTGCGCGCGCGGATCGGCGGTGCAGGAAGTGGATTCCCAGATCATCAATGGTCGTGCGGAACTGGCCGATACGGTTAAGGCGCTCTTCGAACGACCGCCAGTTGTACCCGGTGCGCCAGTAGTTCACGACATCGACGAGGTCGGCGAGAGGAACGCCCTGTTCCCATCGGCGAGGGTCGGGCGCGGCGCGATAGACCGTCTCAGCCTCCGGTAGCCGCGCCGCGGCTAATCGCGCGCGCAGATCGTCGAGGTCAGCGTCAGTTGCGTGGGCTTCAAATGCTTGCACGTCGCTGGTTAGACGGGGCATGAGACCTCCTGGCCATCGTGGAACCGGCTACAACCTATCGCGAACCGGCTTAGACGGTTCTAGCATGTCTTCATGCCTGCGTGCAACCTGCTAAGGTGGTTCCATGCGTGCCGAGTTCCCTGACTTTCGCCTCGGTAACGTGCTAGCGACCAGCTTCACGGCGACTCTGACGGAGCGTCATGGCGACGCTGTGGAGCGCATTCCCACGCCGCACCGACTCATCGACTGGCTGGCAGTGAACGGCCTCGCCGTGGACTCCTGCACCACTGCCCAGCTCGACCTCGCTCGGGAACTGAGGGAGTCGATTCACGCCGCCGCGACAGCGGCCGCGATCCAGGACGCTCTCCCTGCGTCTGCTATCCGAATCATCAATGACTGCAGCATTCAGGGTCGGGCCGCGGCTATCTTGACGCCCGAGGGCAATCGTCAATGGCGACTCAGCTCGGCTTCCTGCGTGGAAGATGCCCTCAGCGTGATCGCCGCCGACGCGATCAGCATCATCGCAGGCGAACGAGACGGAAAATTGGCCTTGTGCGCATCACCAACCTGCCAAGCCGCCTTCTTCGACACCAGCCAAAGTCGCACCCGCAAATGGTGTGACATGAACACGTGCGGGAATCGTCAGAAGAAAGCGCGCTTCAAGGCCAACCAGCGCAAAAACCCCAGATCAGCGGAGTGATCGTTACCTCGGTACATCCAAGTGGGCCCCACGCCTGCGACACATCTGTCGCGTTGGGTGCACCCCAACGGCACCACTAAGAGCCATCCGTCGCCTTCGATCAACGTCCTCAATCAGTACGTCTACGTTTACGAGACCGGCACCACCTCCTACCGACTCGCCCACGCCCGGTCAGCGACTGCGCACTGAGCCGACACTGTCGGTGGGAGCTGATTAACTAGCCGAATGTTCGAAACTCCCGACGAGCTCCACAGCCTCCAAGTCCTGCTCGACACGTCTTGGGCTGGCTCCAGCAGCCACCTCAAATCGATCATCCGGCCAGGTGAAAGCACCTTGGACGCCGAGCAGGTTGTCCGAGTCTGCCAAGGCATGTGCACCCTGGCCATCGCCACAGTCACCCGGCGCGGTGAGCCACGCATCAGCGGCGCCGACGGGCACCTCCTGCACGGCCGTTGGATCGTCGGCACCCACCGCCAGGCCGCTAAAGCCCGTCATCTCGCGGCGCGGCCCGGCATCAGCGCGACCTTCATGCGCGGCGAGCAGCTCGGCATTTTCACGCATGGACACGCCGTTCCGCTGAACCCCGAGGGGACGAGCAGCGACCCGACTTGGCCGACCGTCCGCGACTACCTCGTCAACCACTACGACGACGACGGCGACGAACCGTTCTGGGACGAGAACGTGTGGTATCGCATCGACCCCAGCTGGATGGTCGCCTACAGCGCCGACCCCGTCGGGCTGCTCGACCAACAACCGTCAGTCTGAAGAGAGCTCGCGCGGGTCCACCTCAGGCCGTCACTCCGGGGCCAGTCGAGGTTGACATCTTCACCGCTTCGACGGTGTCACCACGATCGGGGTTGTCGAGAGGAGCGCGCGAGGAACCGATGGCGTAAACAGCACCAGCCCGAGGCAGCTGAACGCGGCACCCAGTGCGCATACGGCGCCCCGGCCGGTAAGGCTGGATGAGCCAAGGAGGTATCGCTACTTGTTGGCCCCCTTTACGAAGTCATCCGAGTGCTCGGCCCACCACCGGGCGATATCCAACCTGCGAGCAAACCACACTCCACCCTTGGCCTGGGCATGCTCAATGAACTCCCGCAACGCTCCCGTGCGTGCTGCCTGCCCCACCAGTCGGGGGTGAAGGCCGATAGACATCATCTTGGGACGACCCCTTGAGCCTTCAAGCCACAATTCGTCAAATCCGCGCTTCAAGTAATCGAGAAACAGGCTCGGTGAACGTGTGCCTTGAATGTCGTTGTACGTCAACGAATAAGGCACTACGAGATGCCGCACGCCCTTCACATCAACGTAGTACGGAAGATCATCGTTATACGCGTCCGAGTCGTAGAGGAACCCGCCGTTTTCCACGACCAACTCTCGGGTGTTGATCGAGGGACCATAACGGCAGTACCAGCCGCTCGGAGCTTCTCCCCACGTCTCCTTGAAAGACGCAACAGCTTGCCGAATCCGGTTCGCCTCTTCCTCGCGCGTTAAGCGCCATTGCTCTTCCCAGCGCCACCCGTGCCCGAGCAGGTCGTGCCCTGCTGCCCGGGCCACTGACGCGACCTCGGGGTTACGTTCAAAGGCTACGGCGCAGGCGAAGAACGTGGCCTTGATGTCGTACTCGTCGAAGAGTCTGAGCAACCGCCATACACCGACCCGGCTGCCGTACTCGTACATCGACTCCTTGGCCAGATCCCTCAAGTGACCCGGAAAGGCGTACTCCACTTCGGCCAGGCTGTCATTCTCTCCGTCTCCCATCTCGTGGGAGTACTCAGATCCCTCCTCGTAATTTACCACGATATTGACAGCCACATTGGCATCGTTGGGCCACCGAACAACCGGAACGTCCTTGCCGTAGCCAACCAGATCGCGGCTGAGGTTGCGTGAAATATCGTGCATCGACACCATCTCCCAACTAATAAAATCGCTGTCGTGCCAAAATCTGGCGGGCAAGACATCATCATTGATCAACTATGCTGCGGCACCCGTTCGCTTATCAGACCCGTGGAGAACCTCCAGGGGGACCCGATGGGTTTCTGGCACGAACAACGCCGCTAGCGCCAAGCCCAAATACATCACCGCCACGACGCCGAACACCCAGAACTCTCCAACGCCCTGGAGGAGTGAACTGGAGATCAGTGGTAGAAGCGCTCCGCCAACAAACCCGGTATTTACGATGACGGCCGTTCCGAAACCCCGAACTCGGGTGGGGTACAGTTCGGGTGCCCAGGTCCAGATGGTGGTGTTGACGAGCAGCACAAAGATTTGGAACACAAATCCTAGTGCCAAGATGAGCGCATCGCCCTCAGCAAACAAGGCGAAGGCGAGAACGGAGATTGCGCTGCAGACCGCAGCTGAGGAAACAACGGTGCGGCGCGAAATAGCGAATCCGCCGTACGAGGCTATCGCACACCCGATGAGACCGCCGAAGTTCTGCAGCATGGTGAATGTCACGCTACCCTGCACTGAGTATCCTCGGCTGACCAGGATTAGGGGCATTAGCAGGACGACGCTGAACTGCGCACCCCACGCCAGGAATGCCGCGACCCCCAATGCAATGGTGCGACGGCGAAGTGGCCTGGCGAGTACGCTCTTCAGCGTCTGACCCGTGGACTCGTTGTGCTGGGCGCTCTCCGAGGCAGCGGCGGTTTGACGGTCAACGTATTGGTGGACGTCGTCGCCACTTCGCAAGCGCAACTTTCCAGTTGCTAGCCGTGTGAGGGCCTCGTTCGTCTCCTGGATCTTGCCTCGACTCAAGAGATGAGCTGGTGTCTCAGGTAGATACCGCCTGAAAAAGAAGATCAAGACGGCCGGAACCCCAAGCAGGCCAAAGGCCCACCGCCAGGCGTTGTCGCCGGCGTTGATTGCGGAGGCGAATGGACCAATTACGACCAAGGTGTAGGCGTAGGCGAGGAACATGCCAACACCCGCGGAGATCGTGTTGAAGAGAGACACGAAAACGCCCCGAAACTTGGTTGGTGTCAGCTCCGAGAGGTAGGTGAGCCCGACGGCAATCTCGCCGCCAACGCCCAGGCCAGTCACGATCCGGGTGACCCCGAGAATGACGGAGTTCGGTGCCATGGCCGACAGCACCGAGCCGAGACAGTAGATTCCCAGACTAACGGCCAGCAGGCTCCTGCGGCCGAATATGTCCGCAACCAGTCCCCCAATGACGCCGCCAGCAACAATTGCTAGTAGGCTAACAGTGGAGAGTAACGCCAAGGCTGAAGCATCGACCCCGAGTTCCTTTTCGAGGGAAGGGCCGAGCGCCGAGAGAATGAGTTGTTCGAACACTTCGAAGAGGCCGCCCATCACCACCAAGGCGAGCGCCAGGTAATGGGTCCGCGTGAGCCCTAGTCCATCGATGATTTCGCCGAGCGATCTGGGCTTGCTGCTCATGGCAGCTCCAGCGTCGAATGCCATGATTCCGCTTCCTATGTTCCGGTGTTGTCGATGGGTTCTAAAGAGGCATCTTTGGTGCGTGTTGGCGGCCGCGTGGGCATTGGAAAGGAGAACACGGAAACGAGATCCTCGGCGCCGGTGTTCTCCAGAGCATGCCATGAGGCTGCTGGGATGAAGATGGCTTGACCTCGCTCGAAATCCAGGTCTCCTTGGTCAGTGCGCAGTCGACCAGACCCTTGGGCAACGTACATAACCTCAGAAGTGGCATGCGCAACCATTTCCGTTCTCGGGGCTCCTGGTGGGATCGTCACCGCTCCGAGGCAGTTCTGGATCTCGGGAACGTTGTTGCCGCTCAACAACAAACCGTCAGCCGGTGGATTCGCGGGGTCTGGAATGACCTGCACGTACTTCCCTGTGATGATGTCAGTCATGATCCTTCTTCTGCATGTGGACACCGCTCAGCAAGTGGAGGAACTGCGACTTGGTCAGAAATCTGGCCAATCGCTCCCCCGCTGTCCGGGGAAGAGTTGTTCTTTGTTTCGCTGGAGATGATCCTTCATGGCGTCCTCGGCCATTTGGGGGCCATCGCTACGTATTGCATCGAGGACGCGTTGGTGATCTTCAATCAGTTGGACTCGGTTCGCACGGTCCTGGAGGATGATCTGGTTTATCAAGACCCACAAGGGCTGCCGGTCAATCTCAACCAATTCCGACGCGAAGTGATTGAGGATGTGGTTCGGGCACATGGCGGCCAGATTCGCATGGAATGCCATTGAATGATTGACAAAGTCGGGAAGTTGTGCCGGCTCGTCAATCAAGCGGGTGGCCACGTCGAGATCACGCTGAACCTCATCCAGGTCGAGATCACCTGGGCTTGCCGCAAGAAGACGGGAAACCGGTGGCTCGACTACGAGTCGAGCTGCGATTACGTGCTCGGGCGTTGAGCCGATCTCATGTCCATAGCGCTTGGAGAGCCCGCGACTCAAGTCAGCAACGTACGTACCGTCCCCGTGCCGCACGACGATGGCGCCGCTTAGCTCCAGCGCGAAGAGCGCCTCCCGCACGCTTACCCGGGACGCCTCGAACCTGGTCGCGAGTTCCCGATCTGACGGCAGTCGAGCGCCGGCGGCCAATCCCTCCTGCTGTATCTCGCTCAGCAGCGCTTGCGCTATGCGCAAGTACCGTCGCTGCGGCCGGGATGATGCCCCTGATTGGTCTGGAGACTGCATCCCAAGAGGTTAGGCCAGCGACCTGGACCGTACAAGGGTCAGTCGGTTGGATCGCCGGAGGGCGGGGGGAAAGTGCTTGTGCGGTAAGGGAACTGGGCTTGCTGAAGGTCCGGGTTCGCCGAACGGGACGGCACTTTCCGGACCTGCGCAGCCTGCCGGACCAGGAGCAGCTGCGTGGTCCGGTGGCCTCGTGCGCGACCGCGTGGCGAATGGCATCGACGAGGGCCGCCCATGCTCGGGCGCGGACGTCGCCGAGGTCACCGGCCTGCTCGCGGAACTGCTCGTCCAGGAACGACCCAACCCGGCGGCAAACGCGGTCAGGAATGGCCGCTGATGTCGGTTTCCCCGAGCGTCTCAGGAAACCAGGGCCGCACGATCGACGCGCGCTTGAGGGTGCGCAGCGTGAGCGTGACATCGACGCCCTGGATGCCAGCGATGCCGCCGAGCGTGCCCGTCAGGAACCGGTGCAGGCCGGGGTAGTCGGCCACCGCGACCTCCGCGCACATGTTGTGCTCACCGGCGGTCGCGCACAGCAGCAGCACGGCCGGGTGGTCGGCGAGCCGCTGGGCGACCTGGTCCACCCGCTGCGGATTCACCCGCAGCCAGAGGAACGCGGTGACCGTCAGCCCGATCGTCTCCGGCTCGACCACTGTGCGCAGCCGCAGCGCGCCGCTGCGACACAGGTTCTCCACCCGGCGGCGCGCGGTGCTCTGCATGACGCCGGGGTGCGCGGCCAACTCGCTCCACCGCATCCGGCCGTCCGAGGCCAGCGCGGCAGCCAGCGTCTCGTCCAGCTCCGTCAGCGGCGGCGCGAGGTCGGTCGGGTGCGGCCGCTCCCAACGGTCGATCCGCTCGGCACGCAGCGCCGCCACCTTCTCCGGGGGCAGCAGTCCCGGGTTCCATCGCACGCCGGAGGTGAACCGGCGCAACACCACCTCGCTGCTCCCGCCGGTCACCCCTGGCAGCTTGGGAAGCCGCAGCATGGTCAGCTCCAGCAGGTGGCTCCGGTCGACCGCCACCAGCTCCACCAGGCAGTCCGCCACGCCGGAGACCAGCGAGACGAACCGGACGCTCGGCCAGTCCGAGATGGCGTTGGCCACGGCGACCGCGGCGCCGGGTGCGCAGCGCACCCGGACGAACACGGGAACGCCTCGGCCGGTCGCCAGCACGTCCAGGTTCGCGGCGACGTTCACCTCGCCGGAGGCCAGCAGTCTCGTGGCGCGCCGGGACACCGTGGCCTCCGAGGTCTCCACAGCACGGGCAATCGCCGGCCAGCTCGCCCTCGGATTCGCGATCAGCGCCGCGACGACGAGCCGGTCCAGGTCATCCATCGGAAACATTGCCCATCAAAGTAGTGCCATGCATTGATAGATCCTTGCACATATCCGTCAAACATTGCCTGTTCGCCGTTGCTCAGTCTGAACTACTCCGCGTCATACCGAGCGGATCGGCTGCTCGGTACCTCTCCCGGCGGAGCAGATCATGACCTCCTCCAGCACGGCCACACCCGGAACTCCGGCAGCGAGTGCGGGTGCGGGCACCGGCCGCGCCCTGGTCGTTGGCACCATCGGCAACTTCGTCGAGTGGTTCGACTGGTCGATCTACGGCTTCTTCACCCCCTACTTCGCCAGCCAGTTCTTCCCCGGCAGCGGCAGCTCCGCCGCGCTGCTCACGCTGCTGGTGTTCGCGATCAGCTTCTTCATGCGCCCGGTCGGCGCGGCGGTGCTGGGCATCTACGCGGACCGGCACGGTCGCCGGCATGGGATGACGCTGACCATCCTGCTCATGGCCGGCGGCTCGCTGTTGCTGGCGATCTCGCCCAACTACGCGACGATCGGTTGGCTCGCACCGGTGCTGCTGGTGATCGGCCGGCTGCTGCAGGGCTTCTCGACCGGCGGCGAGTTCGGTACCTCGGCGTCGTTCCTGGTGGAATGGGCCAAGCCGAACCGCCGCGCGTTCGCCGGCTCCTTCCAGCAGGTCTCGGTGTCGTTGGGCATCCTGCTCGCCTCGCTGAGCGCGACCGTGCTGACGCAGGTGCTGGACAGCAACCAGCTCGCAGCCTGGGGCTGGCGGATCCCGTTCGCGATTGGCGCCGTCATCGGACTGATCGGCATGTACATCCGCCGCAGGATGGCCGAGCCGGAGACGTTCAAGATGCTTGAGCGCACCGGCCGCCGGGAGGCCACGCCGTTCCGCTCGATGTCCGCCGGCCACCGCCGCGGCGCCTGGTTCGTGTTCGGCATCTCGATCGCCGGCTCGGTGATCACCTACATGTGGCTGACCTACCTGCCGACGTACGCGGTGCTCACGGTCGGCGCGGACAAGGCGGACGCGCAGCTGGCGAACACGATCGCGCTGGCGTTCTTCGTAGTGGTCCTGCCGTTCGCCGCGCTGCTGTCCGACCGGTTCGGGCGCAGGCCGACCATGCTGGTCTACGCGACCGCCTTCGTGATCCTGCCTTTCCCGCTGCTGCTGACGATGGGCGGCAGCTTCGGCAGCGTCCTGCTGGTCTCGGTCATCGGCATGGCGTTCCTGTCGCTGAACCACTCCAATCTGGCCACCGTGTTCGCCGAGCTGTTCCCGCCGCAGGTGCGCACGATCGGCATCGCCTTCCCGTACGCCATCTCCAACGCCATCTTCGGCGGCACCGCGCCGAACGTCATGCAGTTCTTCGGTTCCAAGGGCAATCTCTGGGCGGTTCCGCTGTACGTGAGCGTGTGCGCGCTGGTGACCGGGTTGTTCTTCTACTTCATGAAGGAAACCAAGAAGGTCGACACCGACGATGTGGAGATGCGGGCATGAGTAGCCCTGTGTCAACCCCAGTCCTCCTCAACCGCACCCCAGGGGACCGTGACGCAAACCAACCCCCAGAAACCGCGAAACGGGAGGTGTCAACTCCGGTCCTCCTCAACCGCACCTCAGGGGACCGTGACGTAAACCAGCCACCAGAAACCACGAAACGGGAGATCGAGTGGAACGCGACCACCACTGCAAATCGCGGAGAGGCGGAACTGTGACGCTCGCCGCCGACAGCGGGCGGCTTCCCGAATACCCGATGGAGCTGGACTCCGCGCAGTCGCAACGCGTTGAGCGCCTGCTGGCGGGCACGGTGATCTCGCTGCACGACCACCCGATCCGCCTGCCCGACCCGCTCACCGCCGAGACCTGGCAACAACACAGTGGACAGTGTGCCGACGTGTTCGGCGGCGACGCCATCGTCCGGTCCGGACTGAACGTCGTGCTGGCGAGCGCGCTGGCCGAGCCGGACCAGCGCCGCCTGCTGTCCTGGGCGGCGGCCATGCGGCCGCAGCTGTTGGGCCCGGAGCTGTCCGGGGCGGAGAGCCTGGCGCCGGCCGTGCGCGGCGAGGGGTCCGCCGTGCTGCTGGCGCTTGAGGACCTCGGCAGCATCGGCACCGACCTCGCTGGCATCGAGGAGCTGCACCGGGCCGGGTTCCGCTCGGCCGGGCTGGTCTACAACACCGGCAACGCCCTCGGCGGCGGCCTCGGGCAGAGCACCGACGGCGGGCTGACCGAGCTCGGGCGCCGAGCAGTGGCCGTGCTGAACGAGCTGCACATGCTGGTGGACCTGTCGCACGTCGGCGACCGGACAAGCATCGAGGCAGCGGCGCTGAGCACCGCGCCGGTGGTGATCAGCCACGCCGGGGCCCGCGCGCTGTGGCCGAGCGCCCGGATGAAGCCGGACGACGTGCTGCGCGCGGTGGCCGACACCGGCGGCGTGATCGGCATCGAGGCCGCGCCCGGGTCGACCAGGGTGTCCGCCGACACCGCCCACGACCTCGACGCGGTGATGGCGCACGTGGAGTACGTCGCCGAACTCGTCGGCGTCGACCACGTCGGGCTCGGCCCGGACACCTTCTTCGGCGACCACACCCAGCTCTACTCCGCTGCCGGGTGGTCGCCGCAGCCGGTTCCCGGCTACGAGCGGCTCACGCTGCCGGACTACGTGGCCGGTATGGAAAACCCGGCGGAGGCGCCCCGCAACGCGGCCGGCTGGCTGGTGCGGCGCGGCTGGTCCGACGCGGACATCGCCAAGGTGCTCGGTGCCAACGCCGCCCGGGTACTGGAATCCGTGCTGCGGTAGCAGGTTCACACACGAGGAGGAGGATCCGTGACCGGCGCGAGTAGCGAGGTCCACGCGCGCATCGCCGAGGAGATCTCGGCACTGTCGGACACCCTGGTTGGGCTGAGCCTCGACCTGCATGCCAACCCCGAACTCGCGCTGGAGGAGGAGTACGCCGCGCGGCGGCTGAGCACCCTGTTGGCGGACAACGGTTTCGCCGTGACCAACGAGCTCGGCGGTCTGAAGACGGCGTTTCGCGGCACGGCGGGCGAAGGCGCCCCGACGATCGCCTTCCTGTGCGAGTACGACGCGCTGCCGGGGATCGGGCACGGGTGCGGGCACAACCTGATCGCGGCCGGCGGCCTCGGTGCCGCGCTGGCGTTGCGCCGCGCCGCGCCGGAACTTCCCGGCACCATCGCCTGCATCGGCACGCCGGGGGAAGAGGGGGCCGGCGGCAAGGTCCTGCTGCTGGAGGCCGGCGTGTTCGAGGGCATCGACGCGGCGCTGATGTTCCACCCCGGCGACCGCACGATGCCGATCCGGCACGCCACCGCGTCCCGCAAGATCGTGCTGGAGTTCGACGGCGTGGCCACGCACGCCGCGGCCGCCCCGCAGGAGGGCCGCAGCGCGCTCGCGGCGGTGCTCCAGTTCTTCACCGGGGTGGACTCGCTGCGCCAGTTCATCCCGGAAACCAGCCGGATGCACGGGATCATCACGCACGGCGGCGAGGCGGCCAACGTGATCCCGGCCTACACCAGGGCGGAGTTCATGGTCCGCGCGTTGACCAGCGACGTGCTGGGCGACCTGACCGAGCGGGTGGAGGCGGTGGCGCGCGCCGCGGCCAGCGCGACCGGAACCTCCGTGCGGATCGCGCGCGGCGTCGTCTACGCCGAACGCAAGAACAACCACGTGATCGCCGAGCGGGTCGCCGAGCACCTGCGCAACCAGGGGGTCGCCGTGGAACAGCCGATCCTGCGCGGCGGCACCGGATCCTCCGACATCGGCAACGTCAGCCTCGTGCTCCCGGCGATCCATCCCTATTTGCAGGTGATGGACACTGGCACCCCGACGCACTCGATCGCGATGGCCGAGGCCGTGGCGACCCCGAGGGCCCAGGCCGCGATGCTGGCCATGGCCACCGCGCTGGCCTGCACCGGCGCGGACCTGCTCGCCGACCCGGGGCTGTTCGCGGCCGCGCGGCAGGAGTTCGCCACCAGCGGACCGGACCTACCGCAATGAGCCCGACCCCGCGTCCGTCCTATCTGGACGGTATATCCGATGTGGACGACGTGGTCGCGGTGCGGCGGGACCTGCACGCGCACCCGGAGCTCGGCTTCACCGAGATCCGCACCGCCGCGCTGGTGCTGACCGCGTTGGAGCGGCTCGGCTGGACGGCCCGCTGCGGCCGCGACGTTTTCGACATCACCGATCTGCCGGGCCTTCCGGACGCCCAGGTGCTGGACGCTGCCGAGCAGCGGGCGCTTGAGGAGGGCGTGCCGAGCCCGCTGGTGCAGCAGCTCCGCGGGGGCAACACCGCGGTGGTGGCCGAACTCGCTGGCAACCACCCCGGCCCGACCGTCGCGCTGCGTTGCGACATGGACGCGCTGCCGATCCTGGAGTCCATACAGGACGGTCACAGACCGACCCGGCTCGGCTTCTCGTCGCGGCACCCCGGCGTGATGCACGCCTGCGGGCACGACGGGCACGTGGCGATCGGGCTGGCCCTGGCCTCGGCGCTGTCCGATCGGGACTTCCCTGGCCGGGTGCGGCTGCTGTTCCAGCCGGCGGAGGAGGGCGTGCGGGGCGCGGAGCCGATGGTGCGCGCGGGCGTCTGCTCGGGGGTCGACGCGCTGCTCGCGGTGCACCTGGCGTTCGGGCTGCCCAGCGGCTACATCGCGCCGTCGGCCACCGAGCTGATCGCCACCGACAAGCACCTGGTGCGCTTCCGGGGCCGCGCCGCGCACGCCGCCAAGGCTCCGGAACAGGGCCGCAGCGCGCTGCTGGCCGCCGCGACGGCCGCGGTGAACCTGCACGCGCTGCCGCCCTTCGCCGGCACGGTCACCCGGGTCAACGTCGGGATGCTGCACGCGGGCACGGCCACCAACGTGATCGCCGAGAACGCGGAGCTCGCCTATGAGACCCGGGCCGACTCCCCCGAGGTTGCGGCGGAGCTGACGCGGCGCGCTGAGCTGGTGGTGCGGACCGCCGCGGCGATGCACGAGGTGGAAAGCGAGCTGCTGCGCACCGGCTGGGCGCAGGTGGCGCGCACGGACGAGGCCGTGGCGGCGGCGATGACCGCGGCCGCCGAGGGCATGGCCACGGTGGTGCCGGAGCACCCGCTCGGCGCCAGCGACGACGCCAGCCTGCTGATGCTCGCGGTGCAGGAGGCCGGCGGCGTCGCCGGGTACGCGGTCGTCGGCTCGGACAGCCCCGGCCCGCCGCACTCCCGTGTGTTCGATGTGGACGAATCGGTGCTGCCGGTGGCGGTAACGGTCCTCGAACGACTGATCCGCGGCGGTGCGCTGCCGCAACGGCCCGGGGCGGAAGGAAAGTTGCAATGATCTACACGATTGTCGGCGGCGGCGCCATCGGCGGCACGATCGCGTTCCACCTCGCCAAAGTCGGCCACGAGGTGCTGCTGGTGGACACCGACACCACGCACGTCGACGCGATCTCCCAGCGGGGCCTGTCGATCCGCCGGCCTGACGGCCGGGTCGAGACGCAGCGGCTGCGGGCCGTGACCCCGGCGGAGTTCGACGGCCCGCTGGGGCGGGTGATCCTGGCCGTCAAGGCGCAGGCGACCGGCACGGCGGTGGACTGGATCAGGCCGCGGCTGACCCCGGACGGCTTCGTGGTGAGCCTGCAGAACGGGCTGTGCGAGGCGGAGATCGCCGCCGCCATCGGCCCGGAACGCACGATCTCGGCGTTCGTGAACCTGTTCGCGGACCTGGTCGAGCCCGGGGTGATCGCCGACGGCGGCCCTGGCGCGCTGGTGGTAGGCGAGCTGGACGGGACGATCGGCCCCCGGGTCCGGCAGATCGTGGCGGACCTGCAGGCCTGGGGCCCGGCGAAGGCGAGCACGAACGTCGCCGGGCACCTGTGGTCCAAGCAGGCCTACAGCGCGATCGGCGCGGCCAGCGCGACCGTCGACCAGCCGATCTATCAGACGATCTCCGAGCACCGCGCGCTCGCGGTGGCGCTGGCCCGCGAGGTCTACGCCGTCGCCGCCGCGCTCGGCGTCACACCGGAGCCCTTCGACGCATGGGAGTCCGACGCCTTCGCTCCCTCGGCCAGCCAGGAGGCGACCTACGCCGCGCTGGACCGGTTCTGCGCGTGGCTGCGCACCCAGCCCAAGGATCGGACCGGGATCTGGCGCGACATCGCGGTCCGGCGCCGCAAGACCGAGGTGCCCGCGATGTTCGCCCCGATGTTCCGGCTGGCCGAGGAGCACGGGCTGGCCTGCCCAGGGGTGTCGGCGGTGATACGGATGATCGGCGAGCTGGAGGACGGGCGGCGGCCGATGTCGCCGGAGAACCTGGACGAACTGGACCGGGCCGTCGCGTGAGCGGCCCGCACCTGGATCACAGGCTGAGGCCGCGACACTAGGAGGATTGTGATGTCTCGTCATGTGCTGGTGACGGGCGCCGCCGGCGGACTGGGAAGCGCGATCGCGCGCCGCTTCGCCGAGGCGGGCGACCGGATCACCGGGGCGGACACCCGCGCCGAGCCGCTGGTCGCCGCCCTGGCCGACATCCCGGGCGCCCAAGCGATTGTGGCGGACCTGCGGGAAAACGACGCACACCGCTTCGTCGAGCGGGCGTGGGAAACTGGCGGCCCGGTGGACGTGCTGGTCAACGCCGCGGGCATCTGGCCGGCCACCCCGCTGCTCGACCTGACCGCGGCCATGTGGGACAACGTGATGGCGATCAACACCAGGGCCCCGATGCTGGCCACGGTCGCGCTGGCCCGGCTGGCCGTGGCGGCGGGCCGGCGCCCGAGCGTCGTCAACATCGCCTCCGGCGCGGCGATCCGGGCGCGCCCTGGCGCGGCGCACTACGCGACCTCCAAGGCGGCCCTGGAGATGCTCACCAAGTCCTGCGCGGTGGAGCTCGGCGCGCACGGGATCCGCGTCAACGCGGTGTCGCCGGGGTTCGTGGCCGGCAGCAGCCAGGAGGTCAACCCGATCACCGAGGAGTACGCGGCGGCCGTGTCCGGCAACGCGCTCGGCCGGATCGGCCAGCCGCCGGACGTCGCCTCGGCGGTGTTCTTCTTGGCCTCGGAGCAAGCGGACTGGATCACCGGCGCGGTCCTCCGGGTCGACGGCGGGTCCTCGGCGGGCAACCCGGCCCTGCCGGTGCACTGGTCGGGCGCCACCGAGGTGCAGACCCCGTAGCCGGTCCGCGTGCCGAGGTCGCGGCCCGCCACGACCAGCGCTCTGCACCCCCGGTGCGTCACCGAGGTGACATACCGGGGTGTGGTGCACCCGCAGCCGGTGGCGCAGCAGGCGTAGAAGCGCCCGTCGGTGGAGACAACGTCCCGACCGACAGCGGCCGGTTGCGGCGGTCGCGGTGCTCCAGCGCCCGGTGGTCGCGGCGGTCGTCGCCGATGTTGACGGTCGTGACGGCGAGGTGTTGGCGGCCTGGTCACGCGAGCATTCCGAAGTGAAGGCCATCTGCCGTGACCGCGCGGGCGGGTACGGCGAGGGCGCTCGTCAGGGCGCGCCGCAGGCGATCCAGGTCGCTGACCGGTTTCACCTCTGGCAGAACCTGGTTCAACCCCGGAAGGGCTGCCGGACCCGCGGTTTCGCGGCCGGTGGGCTGCGCGAAACACCAGCTTCTGTGACCTGATGGTGCGCACCGGACTGCGGTTGTCCGAGCAGGCGGCGTTGACCGTGTTCGAAGGTCCCGTTGGATCGCACACAAGCCGGGTATCAGCGGTTCTGGCTGCCTCCAGCGATCGCCAAAGGTGGTTCGTCGCGCTGGGTGTACGCCAGCCTCCCTCCGGGCGGATTTGGCTTCCTATGCGGAGATTGACCGGACAGAGGTCATCGAGCAGGCCCGGGATCGGGGCGCTACCGGAAGATTCGCTGGCCGCTAGTGGTGGCGGCCCAGGCCGTCCAGGGCGGGGATGACGGTGCGCCAGATGTAGGACGAGGTCGGGTTCCCGTGCAGGAGAACGATGGGCGCGCCCTCGCCCTCCTCGACGTACACCATCCGGTGCCCGAGCACGTCGGCGTATGACTTTGCAGACCAAGGGTCCATATAGGACGCAACCGGTCTGATCTACGTGTGTAGGGCGGTGATCCGTCCAGGCCGGAGCGATCAGTGACAGACACGAATCAGCCCATGCGATCGAATGCCCAGGGATTTCTGCTCAACTGGGTTGTTCCAGGGGAAGGCCTTCACGCGTTGCCGCACGTGCCATGGTTCTGTCGTAAGTGATGAATGATTTCAGTTCCGGACCGATTTCGAGCGCGCAGACGAGGTGGATCGCGTCCAACGACCCCAAGTGCGGATCGTCTGCGTACATGCCAGCGCGAAGCAACGTATCCGTGTCGACAACGATGCGGTCGATGCGGTCAAGAAGCTCGCCCGCAGCCGTCAGGCGCTCATCCAGCACTTTCTGATCAACGTGAAGTTGGCGCTGTGAGTCGTAGCAGGAACGACGCACCACGCGCACGATTTCAGTGACCGCCAGCTCCGACGTGACGATCGCGGAATGCTGACCGTCCAAGCGACGCTCAAGTGCTTCGGTCTCCTTCTCCGCGATGATGAGCTTCACCAGCGCGCACGAATCCAGGTAGATCATGCACGTTCCTGCTCACGCATCTCCAGAAGCAGCTCCGACAGCGTCGGACCCTCCGCGACCTGCGGCAGCGGCGACCATCCCTCAAGTCCCTGGGGACGTCCCGGACGCAGACGCCCCTCTGCGATCATCTCGGCGCGGCGACGTTCACCGGGCGTGAGGGGTACGAGCCAGGCGACCGGAAGACCGTTGCTCGTCACCGGCACTGGGTGCTCCAGTCCGTCAACCTGTTCCGCGGTGAGCTTGCCCAGCTCCCGCATGGTCACGGATTGGATGTCGTCCCCGCCCCGACGGCCGCGACGGCGGCTCCCGTGGTGGCCCTTGTCCGTTTCGCGCGGCCGTACCGACGCATCTGCCATGCCCGACAGTCTAGCAGCATGTCGGGCACTATGCTTAACCGTCGGGCAGCCAAGAAGGGTAGCGTCCCGCCGCACGCTCTTGTCATCAGAACGTCGTAATTGATCTTGAAGGCCGACGACTCGCCACGTCAGTCGTACCGAGTGGATCGTTGCTGGCATGGCGAATCGCTGTCGCGCCAGGCTGACTCATACCACTTCGAAGGTCCGCCGTGCCGACGGCACGCATGTTCTTGCGGACCTTCCTGGCGCGCCAAAACCTGGTCTCAGGCTCACGCCGGTGCTTGGCTTTCGGTGCAGGTTTGCGTGTTCTGAGGAACATGGTTGCCAGGCTGGCGAGGGCAACTGGAAACGACGCTGCTCCCGCCGTGAGAATGCGGTTGATGTTGTGCATCCGTATAACACCTCGTCGTGCTGGATCGTTTTGTGCTCGTCGTCTGGCTGCCGGGAGTGCGGATGAGTCGCATCGGCCAGGAAATCAGGTGAGAGAAGCCACGTGGTGGTGGGTTCTCGCTGCCGGGCGAGAACCCACCACGCGTCAATACCCCAGGATCAGCGAGCGATGTGCACGCCGCCGATCACTTGTGGTGCTGGGGCAGGAACCACCACCAGTAGCCCTGGTGCTCGTGGAAGCGACCCCAGTACTGGTCGCTTCCCCAGAATCCGTTGTGCCCCTTGTCGTTCCAGCGACCGTCGCGGTCCTGGACCCGCACCGAGGCCTGGCTGCTGGCCGATGCCGAGCCCCGGCCGTCCACCTGGGCCGAGGCCTGGCTGCTGGCCTCTGCCGAGCCGCCCCCGTTGACCTGGGCGGATGCCTGACTCTCGGCGCTGATGTTGCTGTCCTGAGCCTCGGCGGAGGCCACACCGGCGATCCCGAGTGCGAGCGGGAGCGACAGCGCTCCGGCCACCAGAACACGATTGATCTTGTGAATCGGAACTGCACCTCATTGAGTTGGATCATTAGGGCCACGAGACCCGCATGCCGATCTCGTAGCCGTCTCAACCGCCGCGATCCAATCGGTAATCCCTGGCGGACTGTGTTTAAGGAGACAGAATTTACCCGTGTTGCTGGGGAATGCATGGCCAGAATCCCGCCGCTGGCCCAGTGATGTTGATTCGTGCGCACGGATATTGAGTTGGCAGGATTGAGACTGGTGTGGCTGGAGTGAAGATCGACGCGAAAGCGTCGAGGAACGGAAGCATTCACGCGGCAGGAAGCGCAGCTCGTTGGAGGCGCGGGGCGGCGCCAGATCGCGTCCTGGTGGGCACGGGCCAGCACGGCAATCGCTCGCACCAAGCCCTTGATCAGGAAAAGGCGCGATGAGGAATCCGCACCACCATCAGCAACAGCGGAAACGAACGGTCCGGCGCCACACGCCGATCTCCCACAAGTGATCTGTGAACCTTGTATCGGTTAATGATCTTTCGGTATTTGGTGATCTAGGTTCGGTCCCACCGAGCAACGCGAAACTATCGACGCCACACCTCGCACGACACGAACATCGAAGGCGCCCAAACGCATTCATGCCACGATGAAACGACACACCTCCTACCACCAGAATCAACCCGAGAAAGGCGGGCTGGTCGTCCCAGGAAGCCTCGGACTTGCTGGCAGTGCTGGGAATGCATTGGGTGGGGGTTCCGGCGAACAACATCCCGCATCTCCTGAAAAGGCTGACCGGGCGTCAGTTCTCCGAGTGGCAGACCGAAGTCGACGCACATCGCCACACTCGCGGTGGCGGACCGCGTTTTCCCGCGTTCGCAACCCCGGGCTAGGTGGTTGTCGTGATCACGGAGACGCTGACGGCGGTACTCGCTGCGGCGATCGCCGCAGCGGTTCGGGTCACCGCAGTGTTCACGGCGACGGCCCCCCAGCTGCCGTTCTCAAGCTCCTTCGCGCGCTTGCGGACCTCGGCGGACCACGGGAGGGCTGGCCGGAGAGTCGGCAGGGTGCCGCTTGAGGAGAGCAGCGCGATCACCGCCGCGGTGCGGGCGTCGGGACGCTCGCCGTCTTCCAGCACGGCGCGAATCTTCCGCCGAAGTTCTGCCTCGTGCCGCGTGTCGTCGGCTGGCAACCTGGTCGTGCGGAACACGCGCAGCACCCGCTTGCTCTCGCGACGAATGAGGCAGCGCTCGACAAGTCGGTCGATCACAGGTTTCCAGAGGCCGCCGCCGATGCCGAGGAGGAGAGGCTGGACGCGCTGGGGTCGCTGGGCGACCTTCTCGTAGGCGGACTGGAGCAGGGGGTCCGGGAGTGGACCATCCCCAACCGCGAGGACCTTGGGACCGTTGAGCCCCGGGCGGCTCCCGTCGGTCTCGATCCTGCCGCCGAGCGCGAGTTCGACGAGCACAGCGCCGCCGAGGGCGTAGTGCAGGGTGCCAGCTCCGGCGATGCTCCCCGTCTCGTCGTCGAGCATCAGCAGCATCAGATCCTCGACGATCAACATTTCGCTCTGCATGTTCTCCCTAATCGGGTAGTTGGGTTAGTTGTTGATCTTCCAGCCGTGCGTTGATGCTCTTGCGGTGTTTCCGGACGTGTGACGTCTTCAGAAAGACCGATGCGGCGGCTGGTTGCGGTTGGTCCACCGGCGGGTGACGCCTGTGTTCTCCCAGACGCTTCGACGTCTTAAGAAAGAACGGCGCGCCTGCCAGTGGACCGGCCGGTCGGTGGTGTTGGAATGTGCGTTGCTTGAGTCCACCGCAGGAGGTGACCTCCCGATGTTTCCCGAGCCCGTGAGCTCTTCGATAGCACGGGGTTCCTGCGGTGCGCTGGAGTCACGGACGGCTAGTGAGATGACGGACCTGCGAGTCCCGCGATTAGGGCGCTGCGTGACCCCGCTTGGGCGTTTCCCCAGTGACAGCAAAGGAACTATGACGTGGTGAGCCTGTTCTGCGGTATCGACTGGGGAGAACGCACCCACGATGCCGCGATCGTTGACGAGGTCGGCACAGTCGTGGCTAAGGCCCGCATCACCGATGATGCGGCCGGTTTCGCCCGTCTGCTGGAACTGCTTAGCGACTGCGCACGATCTTCCGCGCCGAGCAGTTGCGCCAGCCGGGCGTGGTCGAAGCGGCCATGGGCACCCAACTCGCCGCCCTGCTGGCCCAGTTCACCGCCGCCTACACCGCCGCTGACCAGCTCGCGGAAGCCACCCGAGCCCATTGTGAGCAGCACCCAGACGCCGCGATCATCACCAGCTTCCCCGGGCTGGGGTTGCTGGCTGGCGCCCGGGTGCTCGCCGAGATCGGAGACGACCGCGCCCGCTTCCCCGACGCACGCGGCCTCAAGGCTTACGCCGGATCGGCGCCCATCACCCGCGCCAGCGGCAAGAAAACCGTGGTCATACAACGACACATCAAAAACCGGCGCCTGGCCGCCGTCGGCAGCATCTGGGCACTGGCCTCCCTGAAGGCCAGCCCCGGCGCACGCCGCCACTTCGACACCCGCCGCGCCGCCGGAGACTGGAACCACCAAGCCCAACGGCACCTGTTCAACAAATTCCTCGGCCAACTCCACCACTGCCTCCAGACCGGTCAGCTCTTCGACGAACATCACGCGTTTCCACCCCCTCTCACAGCCGCCGCTTGACTTCTAACCACCGTGAGATGTCTTTCTTCTCCCGGTGGTTGTTCCTGGCTCCGGGAATCCGCTGGGGCGCAGATCCCCGAGGCAGGTGCTCGGCTACTTCGGCGCTTTCGCCGGGTCAGGCCTGCCCGCAGGCGAAGTCGTGCCGTGGGCGCTGCCCGGTGACCAGGAAGTTCGTCACGATGTCGTTGGCGCACTGGTTGTCCAGGTACAGGTATGCCAGGTGACCGCCCTGGTCGGCGGTCACCATCCGGGCCCGGTCGCCGAAGGCCTTGCGCAGTTCCTGGGCGCCGACCAGCGGCGTGGCCGGGTCGCGGAGGTTCTGCAGGATGAGCACGTTCGACGGGCCGCGGTCGGTGATCTCCACCTGGGGTTCGGTGGGTTCGGACGGCCAGAACGCGCACGGCGTGATGTTGGCCCCGGCCGCGCCGAACATCGGGTGGCGGATCCGGTCGATCGCCACGTTGCGCTGGTAGGTCGCGACCGCTTCCGGCCAGTCGGAGTCGTTGCAGATCACGTGCAGTTGGCTGGCCAGGTAGTTGTCCGCGGGTTGTTCGGCGGCGCCGGGCGCTTGTTCGGCGGCACCGGACGGCGGCGTCGGCACCGGGTTGCCGGTGTCGAGCGCACGCCAGAGCTCGGCCAGGACCGGCATTCTCCTGTCGTAGTAGAGCTCGGCGAACGTGATGTGGCGGAACAGCTTGCCGTCGAAGCCTTCCGGGCTCGGTTTCGCGTCCAGCCGTGCGGCGAGGTCGAAGTACTTCGCCCGCACCTGCTCCGGCGTCTCCCCCAGGCCGTACTCCGGATGCGCGGCGGCGAACTCCGCGAAGTCCGGGAGCCGGTCCTCAAGGCCCCGGCCGAACATCCGCGAGAACGCGGCGTCCCAGCCGCCGGGGCCTGTCGCGCTGTCGAGCATGATCCGATCACTGCGGTGCGGGAACAACGTCGTGTACACCGAACCGAGGTAGGTGCCGTAGGAGATGCCGAAGTACGACACCTTCGACTCGCCCAGCGCCTCCCGGACCCGGTCCATATCGCGCGCGGTGTTCGCCGTGGTGATGTGCGGCAGAACCGGCGCCGACGCAGACGAGCCGCACCGCTCGGCGGCGTTCTTCACGGTTGCGGCCCGCTTGGCGACATCGTCGGCGTTCAGCGCGAACTCCGGGATGTTGGTCCAGTACTCCGCTGGCAGGTCGCAGGTCACCGGCGTGCTGTGGCCGACCCCGCGCGGGTCCATCCCGATCACGTCGTAGCTGTCCAGCACGCTCTGCGGCAGCCCGTTGTCCCGCAGGGTGGCCGGGAAGTTCAGGCCCACCCCGCCCGGCCCGCCGGTGTTGGTCAGCAGCACGCCTCGGCGCTGTTCCGGGTTCGTGCTCGAAAGGCGCGAGACCGCGATCTCGATCGTCTGCCCGTCGGGGTCGCGGTAGTCCAGCGGAACGTCGAGCGTCGCGCACTCAAGACCGGCACCGGGGACGTCCGCCGGGCACTTGCCCCAGTTCAGGGTGTCCGGGGTCGTCGCCAGCGACACCCCCGCCGGGGTCAACGACGCCACCACTGCGGCGACGAGAACGGCTAAAACGGTTTTCCGCACGTGTGCTCCTCCTAGGCTGCCAAAGCAGTCCACAATCGACATGCGGCGCTTGGGTAGGCGCTGCATCGCTTCTGGTCGGGCTGCTCCGGGCAAAATCAGAAACCACGCTGATCTCAGCCGTCGCCGCGCTCATCCACCAGTGCGGCCACGTCATGACCTCACCATGACGTTCCTGCAGGTGAAGTCATGACGCAGTGTCACTGGTGGCGTCGCGGAGCCTGGCGAATACTGGACGCGCAGACCCTGCTGTTCGACCCCGGAGAGCCACATGGACACCCCGCCCCTGCGCATTCTGCGCACCGCCACGAGCGCGCTGCTCAGCCCGAAAACCCAGCGGGCAGAGGGCTAGTGAGGCGGTCCCGGGGCGAGGCGCGCAGGGTGCCCGAGTACACCGAGGCGACGAGGGGACGGCTGAGCAGGCTCAATCTCATCACGCTGCTCCCGCTGCTCGCCGTCGTCGGAGCGGTGCTGGTGGCGATCGATGCCCATACCTGGCGGGACGCGGTAGTCCTGAGCCTCGGCGTGGTGGCGGCCCTGGTGGCCTTCGCGCGGTGGGCAGCGGGCGACCTCTTCCGCGTCGCACTCCCCTGCCTGGTCATCACTGCGGCGGTGTGGGTCTTCGGAGCGCTGGTGGCAGGTACCGGGACGGCGTTCTACGGCATCTCCATCGTGGGCCCGCACATCATCCCCCGGTTGCCGCGCCACCGAGGCGTGGCAGCCGTGGGGCTGAGCGTCTTCGTCGCCGCGGTGGGCGCGGCGAGGCTGCTGGTAACGCAGGAGAACGTCCCCGCAGTTCTGCTCGCATACGTCCTCATCCCCACGGGCGTCACCGTGGTGGTGACCGGTTTGATGTTCCCCAACCAGGGGTTCTACGACCTCGTGGCGGAGCTGGAGGAGGCACGAGAACGCGACGCGGAGCTCGCCGTCATACGTGAGCGGGTGCGTTTCGCCAGCGATCTGCACGATATCCAGGGCCACACGCTCCACGTGGTGAAGCTGAAGATCGCGCTGGCCCAGAAGCTGGTGCACAGCGACATCGAACGAGTGGAGCAGGAATTGCGGGAGATCCACGACTTGGTCGGCGACACCATCGCGCAGACCAAGGAGCTCGCCTACGCACAGCGGCGGCTCAACCTCTCCGCGGAGCTGGAGAACGCGAAGAACCTCTTCGAAGCCGCCGGGATCCACGTGCGCATCGACCGCGAGGCCGAGGTCGACCCGCGCGCAGGCGAGCTGCTCGGCCAGGTCCTCAGGGAGACGACGACCAACATCCTGCGGCACGCCCAAGCCGAGCAGGTGCGGATCACCCTCTCGCAGACGGGCATCACCATCGTCAACGACGGCGTGCGAGAGGCTCCACTTCCTGAGCGCAGTGGACTTCCCGAGCTCGGTGGGCTTTCCGCCCTCAAGGAACGAGTTGCGGGCAGCGGAGGCGAACTGACGGTGGAGCAGAAGGACGGGCGTTTCCTGACGGCCGCGGCATTCCCGCACCGCCGTTCGGAGACTGACCGCTGAAAGCGTGGAAGGACGACCGATGACCACCGTGGTGCTCGCCGACGACGAAGCCCTCCTCCGCAAGGCGCTGGCGGCGTTGCTCCCCCTTGAGGGGGAGATCACCGTGCTCGCCGAAGCGGCGGATGGCGAGGCGGCCGTGCAGGCCACGCAGCGGCACCGGCCCGACGTGCTCGTCATCGATCTGGAGATGCCCGGTGTGGACGGACTCGGTGCTGTCTCGGAGATCCGCCGGGCGCTGCCGGACCAGGCGATCCTCATGCTGACCCGCCATGCCAGGCCCGGCGTGCTCCGCAAAGCCCTGAAACTCGGGGTGCAGGGCTTCGTCAGCAAGTCGGCGGAACCGGCGCACATCGCTTCGGTAATCAGAACTCTGCACGAGGGCAAGCGATGGGTCGACCCGGATGTCTCCGCGCTCGCCGTCGTCGACGACTGCCCGCTCACCGACCGGGAGATCGACGTGCTGCGAGCAACCGGCGATGGCTACTCGGTCGCCGACATCGCCACCCAACTCCACCTCGCGCAGGGCACGGTGCGCAACTACCTCTCGAACGCGATGCAGAAGACCCAGACCCGAACCCGCCACGCGGCGGCGCGATACGCACGCGAACACGACTGGCTGTAGAGGCAGGTCGAGAACGGCCGCCGCAACGACGTCAGGAGACGTTCAACCGGCTGGTTCGCCATCTCGACCGCAAGATCCACCTGATCATGGACGGTCACCCATCACTAGGTGTCCGTGGTGGGGAGGAGGTGGGCTGCGGTCGTGGTGATCGTTTGGCGGACGCGGGAGATGGTGGGGCTCTCTCGGGCGCCCATGCGTGTGGCGGCGAGGATTCGGCGGGCTGGTGCGGGTTCGCCGCGCAGCGGGATGCGCGCGACCGGCCAGCGGCTGTGCAGCCGGGCCAGCCGGGGGACGAGGATTACGCCGAATCCGTGCGCGACGAACGCCGTGCCGGTGTCCCATTCGTCGGCGTAGTGCGCGATGTTGGGGGAGAATCCGGCGGCCATGCATGCGGTGATCACGAGGTGGTGGTAGGTGCTGCCCGGGCTGCCGAGGATCCAGGGTTCGTTCGCGGCGTCGGCGAGGGTCACGGTCGGGCGTTCGGTCAATGGATGCCCGGTGGGCGTGACCAAGTCGAGCGGGTCGTCGAGCAGCGGCTGCTGGTCGAACCGCTGGTCCGATAGAGGTGGGGTGTCGGCCGTGACGATCACCAACGCCAGGTCGGCGTCCCCGGCCAGCAGCAAGTCGAAGCAGCGGGTGGGCTCGGCTTCGATCAGTCGCACGGTCAGGTTCGGGAAGCTGTCGCGCAGTTCCGCAGCGGCCGGGGGCAGGAGATGCGTTGCGGCGGTCGAGAAACCGCACAGCGTGAACGACCCGCCGGGTTCGTCGGCCAGCGCCGCCAGCTCCACCTGCGCACGCTCCCACTGCGCGTAAAGCAACTCCGCGTGGCGCAACAACGCGCGAGCGGCCGACGTCAGTCGGATCCTCCGGCCCTGCGGCACCACCAGCTCCACGCCGAGCTCCGCTGAGAGCTGGCGGAGCTGGTACGAGACCGCCGAAGGCGTGTAGTGCAGCGCCTGCGCAGCGGCGGTGACGGTGCCGTGCTTGGCCACCAGCTGGAGCACCCGGAGTCGACTGTCAATCATGCAACAATTTTGCACGGTTTTCTGCATGAACGTTTGATTGCCCTGCAAGGAGCGGGGGCCGCACTCTGGGTGGTGTCGCCCGCAGCCCCCCACGACTTCTTGAGGAGCGGTATGCGCACAACGGATCCGCTGCTTCAGCCGTTCACCATCAAACATCTCACCTTGCGCAACCGCGTGGTCAGCACGTCGCACGAGCCCGCGTTCGCCGACGACGGCCTGCCGCAGGACCGCTACCGGCTCTACCACCTCGAAAAGGCGCGCGGCGGGGTCGGGCTGACCATGATCGGTGGCTCGGCGGTCGTCTCACCGGACAGCCCGCCGTCGTTCGGCAACCTGCTGCTCTACCGCGATGACGTGGTGCCGTGGCTGCGCCGACTCGCCGACGATGTCCACGCCGAGGGCGCCGCCGTGATGTCCCAAATCACCCACCTGGGCCGCCGCACCAGCAACTACTCCGGTGACTGGCTGCCGGTGCTGTCCGCGTCCCCGCTGCGCGAACCCGCGCACCGCGCGTTCCCGAAAGAAGCCGAGCACTGGGATCTGGACCGGATCGTGCGGGACTACGCCGACGCGGCCGCCCGGTGCCAGGCCGGTCACCTCGACGGCATCGAGATCCAGTCCTACGGGCACTTCCTGGACAGCTTCCTGTCCCCAACGACCAACCAGCGACACGACGAGCTCGGCGGGAGCCTGGAGAACCGCATGGCGTTCCCGCGCCGGGTGATCCGGGCGATCCGGGACGCGGTCGGTCCGGAGTTCATCGTCGGCATCCGCATGATGATGGATGAGGACCGTCCCGGCGGGTTGACCTTCGACGAGGCGCTGGTCGCGGCACGGTGCTTCATCGACGACGGCATCGACTTCGTCAGCACCATCCGGGGGTCGATCGAAAGCGACGCGACCCTGGCGAAGGCGATTCCGTCGATGGGGACACCGGCAGCGCCGTTCCTCGAATTCACGGCCGAGATCAAGCGTCGACTGGACGTCCCGGTGATGCACGCCGCTCGCATCGCCGACGTCGCCACCGCCCGGCACGCCGTTCGGGAAGGCCTGCTCGACCTCGTCGGCATGACCCGCGCCCAGATCGCCGACCCGCACCTGGTCGCCAAAGTCGCCGCTGGCGAGGAGGACCGCATCCGTCCCTGCGTCGGAGCGAGCTACTGCCTGGACGCGATCTACGACTCCGGCGACACCAAATGCATCCACAATCCCGCCACCGGTCGGGAGCAATGGCTACCGCACACCATCACGCCAGCGGCCGTCCGGAAGAAAACCGTGATCGTCGGCGCCGGTCCTGCCGGGCTCGAAGCGGCACGCGTGCTCGGTGAACGGGGGCACGAGGTCGTCGTGTTCGAAGCCAGCGACGCGCCCGGCGGCCAAGTGCGCATCGCCGCCTCGAATCCCCGCCGACGTGACCTGCTCGGGATCGTCGACTGGAGAGTCGACGAGTGCAAGCGGCACGGTGTCGACCTGCGATGCGGGGTGCTCGCCGAGCCAGCGGACATCCTCGCCGAGCTTCCCGACGTCGTCGTCATCGCCACAGGCGGCATGCCCAACCTGACGTTCCTCGCCGGGGGCGGCGACCTAGTGGTCGACACGTGGGACGTGCTCACCGGCGCGGTGCGGCCCCGGGGGTCTGTGTTGGTCTACGACGACAACGGCGCCTACCCGGGTATGGATGCGGTGGAGGTGCTCGCCCGAGGTGGGGCATCGGTCGAGTACGTGACACCGGAGCGGACACTCGCCCCGGATGTCGGCAGCATGAACTCCCCGGCTTACCTGAAGGTCCTCGCCGAGCACGGGGTGAACGTCACGTTGGCATACCGACTGCGGTCTGTGCGACGCGCCGAAAACGCTTATCTGACGGCGACTTTGTGCAGTGACTACGCCGATTCGGAGATCGAGCGGGTCGTGGACCAGGTGGTCGTGGAGCACGGGACGCTGCCCAATGACGAGCTCTACCGCGCCCTGATTCCCAGCTCGACCAACCTTGGCGAGGTCGACCATCGCGCCCTGTTGGCGCTCAAGCCGCAGCGAATCGTCCGCCATCCCGAAGGGCGTTTCCAGCTGTTCCGCATCGGCGATGCCGTGACAAGCCGCAACATCCACGCCGCCACATTCGACGCCCTACGGCTGTGCCTGCCGATCTGATCAGCGGAGGGAAGCGAAATGACCGTGCTCGCAGCCACTTCCGGCATCAGCCACCTGGTCGCCCGGCGGGTCGCTGGCCGCAGCCTGGAAGCACCGTTCTACACCAGCCGGGAGTTCTTCGACCTCGATATCGACGCGATCTGGGCCCAGCACTGGATCTTCGTGGCAGCAGAAGGGGAACTTCCCGAACCGGGCGACTACATCACCGCGGCGATCGGACCGTACTCGATCATCGTGGTACGCGACGACGACGGGAATCTCGCGGCGCTGCACAACGTGTGCCGCCACCGCGGCGCTCGCATCCTGCCGCAGGAGCGCGGCTCGGTCGGCAACATCGTCTGCGGCTACCACAAATGGACTTACCGGACCGACGGCAGCCTGTTGCACGCACCGTCCCAGGACAGCGGCTTCGATCCCACCTGCTTCGGCCTCAAGGCCGTTCACGTGCGCGGCGTCGCCGGGCTCGTCTTCGTCTGCCTCGCCGAGGAACCGCCCGCCGACTTCACCGAGGTCGCGGCCCGCATCGAGCCATACCTGCTCCCGCACCGGCTGCACGAGGCAAAGGTGGCCGCGCGGGTCGATCTCGTCGAGGACTGCAACTGGAAGCTGACGATGGAGAACAACCGGGAGTGCTACCACTGCGACGGCCACCCAGAACTGGTGCGCTCGTTCTTCCCGACCTACGGCTACACCGACGACAACCTCCCGACACCGCTGCGCCCGGCGTACGACCGGTATCGCCGGGTCGAAGCGGAAGTGCGAGAAACGTACGAGGCACTCGGCCTCCCGTACGAGACCATCGAGGAGTTGGACACCCGACCGACCGGGTTCCGAATTGAACGCGAACCGCTCGACCTCGCTGGCGAATCCTTCACCCCGGACGGCACGGCCGCGTGCCAACGCCTGCTGGCTGACTTCCCGACAGCGCGGCTCGGGCACCTCTCCCTGCACCTGCAACCCAACGCGTGGTTCCACTTCCTCAGCGATCACGCCATCACCTTCTCCGTGTTCCCGATCGCCGCGGACAAGACGCTGCTGCGCACCACGTGGCTCGTCCACCCGGACGCGGAGGACGGGGTGGACTACGACCTGAACTCGCTGACCAAGGTCTGGACGGCCACGAACGAGCAGGACGCGGACCTCGTCGCCCGCGCACAGCAAGGGGTCGCCAGCCCGGCCTACGTGCCGGGCCCGTACGCCCCGACCGAGTACCAGGTCGAGGCCTTCTGCAACTGGTACATCACTCGTCTCTGGGAGCACCTGCACCAATGAACCGATCCTGGGCGATCCAGCGCGAATGGCAAGACGGTGTCCTGGTCTGCAAGCAGACCCAGAACACCACCGCCGACGTGAAAACGTTCGTCCTCGAACCCGTCGAACCCCGCGTATTCCGCCACGATCCCGGCCAACACCTCACGGTCACGCTCGACATCGACGGGTGCGAGATCGAACGGTGCTACACGATCTCGTCCCCACCGTCACGCCCGCACGTCGCCGCGATCACCGTGAAGCGGATACCGCACGGAGTGGTCTCGAACTGGCTGCACGATCACCTGGCACCCGGGCACACGCTGCGCGCACGCGGCCCGCTCGGCACGTTCTCGATCGCCCGGCACCCGGCCACCAAATACCTCTTCCTCTCCGGCGGCAGCGGTATCACGCCCTTGATGTCGATGACCAGGACACTGCACGACCTGGCGCACCCCACCGACGTCGTCTTCGTGCACAGCGCCCGCACGCCCGACGACATCATCTTCCGACAGGAACTCGAACTCATCGCGGCGACCTGCCAGAACATCAGGGTCGTCCACGTCTGCGAGGACGACAGTCCGAGTGAACAGTGGGGCGGCTACCACGGCCGCCTGACACCGGAGATGCTGCGGCAAATCGCTCCCGACTTTCCAGAGCGCGAAGTGTTCACCTGCGGACCATCCGGCTACATGAGCGCCGTGCGGCTGATGCTCACCGAAGCCGGACTGCCCAGGAACCGCTACCACCAGGAGAGCTTCACCCTCGACGTCCCAACGCAGAGCGTGCCCAAAATGGACGACGTGGGAACATTCACAGTGGAATTCGCCCGCACCGGGCGGACCGTCGAATGCGACTCCGACACCCCGATCCTGGACGCCGCTTCGCTGTCCGGCATCACCCTCCCCTCCTCCTGTCGGCAGGGCATGTGCGGCACCTGTAAGACCACCCTGCTCAAAGGCTCAGTCGACATGCACCACAACGGCGGCATCCGCCCCCGCGAGATCGCAGCCGACAAAATCCTCCTCTGCTGCTCCAAGCCGCGGGAGAACCTAGTCGTCGACAGCTGAACGGCTTCGGAAATGCGGTCCGTATTGCGAAGAAATCCACATCCTGATCTCTTTCGCAATTCTACTTGGTTTATATTGAAAAGCTCTACTGATCCATCATGAAGCTCCGGAACAAGCAAAATTCGACGATTTGTCAGGTACATCCATGCGCCGATTGCGCGAAACGGGCTCTTCTTCCAAGGAATCGAGTACCTGCCAAGTACATATGTAACCGAGCGGCCGACAGGCACTGCGGCAACCCGGGACGTGCAGGTCGTTCGCTTCGCACACCACTCAGACCAGGCCATCAGCCTGCAAGGCGGACAGACCTTCGACAAGCTCGTTCGGGTTCATCGGGAACCACCACCCGAACCGCGACGGTTGCGCACAACGTCAACGCTGGCGGAGACCAGCAGCTCACGGCGGGTACGGGTTCGTGTAGATGCAGCACGAGCCCCACCGGGGGCGCCAGGCTTGACCTCCTCGGATCTCGCTCGGCCATCGCGAGGCCCTCAGCCCGTCGATCGGTTGTCGGAGCAGAGCTGCTTGGTCGGGTGTCTTTGATCTTCTTCTTTCTCTCGGCGCAGCCGCTTGGCCCACTTGCGCGGCTGGCACCGGCGCGGGTTCTCGGGCTCTGCCCACCGGCTCTCCTGCGGGGGCAGCCCTCGACGTGGTGTTTGGGCCTGCTCGATGTCGGGGATTCCACCAGCGAGACGGCGACAGCAACTCCCGCAGGGCCGCCACCCGTTGTTGTACGGGCCAGGTTCGAGGACAGGCTCTGGAGCCGGGACTGGGTGCAGTCGCCGCTTGGTGTCGGCGCGCTGGTTGGTGTGGGGGGATTATGGGCGCGACTGCGGGCACTTGCTCTGGGGTGTGGGATCGGCGGCGTGCGGCGAAGCGGGACAGGCTCGCTGCAGTGGAAGCGTTGACCTCGGGCAAGGTTGTCGTTGAGGGACGTCTTCGGGATGTTCTGCAGGCCCTGTTGCGGCCGGGTGATCGCGTGGCGTTGGAAGGGGACAACCAGAAGCAGGCCGACTTCCTCTCGCGGACGTTGGCCACCTGCGATCCGGAACGCGTCAACGGGTTGCACATGTTGATCTCGTCCGTGTCCCGGCCGGAGCACCTCGACCTTTTCGAGCGCGGTATCGCCGCCAAGCTGGATCTGGCCTTCGCCGGTCCGCAGAGCGTGCGGATGGCGCAGATGGTGACCGACGGGACGGTCACGGTCGGCGCGATCCACACCTACGTCGAGCTGTACGCGCGCATGTTCGTCGACCTCGCTCCGCAGGTGGCGCTGCTGTGCGCGGCCAAGGCTGATCGGTTGGGCAACCTCTACACCGGGGCGAACACCGAGGACACCCCGACGATCGCCGAAGCGACGGCATTCCGGGACGGGGTGGTGCTGGTGCAGGCCGATGAGATCGTCAACCCAGCCGAACTGCCCCGGGTGGACATCCCCGGGGACTGGGTGGACCTGGTGGTCGCCGCGGACCGGCCCTTCGCGCTGGAACCGTTGTTCACCCGGGATCCCAGGCACATCGGTGATCTGGAGATCCTCCAGGCGATGCTGGCGGTGCGCGGGATTTACGAGCGGCACCAGGTGGTTTCGCTGAACCACGGGATCGGCTTCGACACCGCTGCCATCGAGTTGATCCTGCCCACCTACGGGCAGCGGCTCGGGCTCAAAGGCAAGATCGCGCGGCATTGGACGCTCAACCCGCATCCGACGCTGATCCCGGCGATCGAGTCCGGGTGGGTGGAGTCGGTGCATTCCTTCGGCGGCGAGGCTGGCATGGAGCGGTACACCGCCGCCCGGCCGGACGTGTTCTTCACCGGCCAGGACGGGTCGCTGCGTTCCAACCGGGTGCTGTGCCAGCTGGCCGGGCAGTACGCGATCGACATGTTCATCGGGTCGTCGTTGCAGATCGACGGCGACGCCAACTCCTCGACGGTCACCGACGGGCGGCTGAGCGGATTCGGTGGTGCACCCAACATGGGGCACGATCCGCACGGTCGACGCCACCCTTCTCGCGCGTGGTTGAGCATGCTGCACGGCGAGTCTCCTGCCCTGCGCGGCCGCAAGCTGGTGGTCCAGATCGCCCAGACCTTCCGCACCGGAGCGACTCCCACGTTCCTGGAGACGTTGGACGCCGTCGAGGTGGGCGAGCACGCCGGGATGCCCGTCGCACCGGTGATGATCTATGGCGATGATGTGACGCACGTGGTGACCGAAGAGGGCGTGGCCTACCTCTACAAAGCCCACTCGCTGGCCGATCGCCGGGATGCGCTCGCGGCGGTCGCCGGGGTCACGTCGGTCGGTCGGCGAATGACCGCGGACCAGGTCGAGCAACTGCGCAAGGACGGCCTGGTCGCCTTACCCGAGGATCTCGGTGTCGAGGTCGGCTTGGCCCAACGGACCCTGCTGGCGGCCCGCAGCATCGATGACCTGGTGGCCTGGTCCGGTGGGCTGTACGAACCGCCAGCCCAGTTCCGGGATTGGTGACCCGGATGTCAACGGCCACCCGCGTGCGGGCTCGGCTCGCACCCCGGCGCATCGCCGAGTTCGCCGTCGCAGCGCTGCGAGCCGAAGCCGAACTCACGCCGAAGCCCGGTTTGACCGATCGTCGTGGTGGCGGAGCGCACCGCGACATGACGCTGGACCTGCTGATCCACTCGGCCGAGGCGCTGCGCGTGGCGTTCCAACGATGCGCGGAGGTCGCCACGACGTTGCCCCTGGGGCTCGAACTGCGCGCCGAGCTCGGCGCGATCGGCCGGGACGGGGAACGCCGGATGCTGGCGGTAACCGGCGGCGTCAACACCCACCGCGGTGCGCTGTGGGCGTTGGGTCTGCTCAGCGCCGGAATAGCGCAGGGGCCCGGATCGCGGGAAGCGGTTGGTGCCGCGGCGGAGCTGGCCCGGCTGCCCGATCATCGACTGCCGCCGGAATCGCTCCGGCCGCTCTCGCACGGGGCTCGGGCCCGGCAGTGCTACGGCGCCGTCGGCGCAGCGGGTGAGGCTCGGGCCGAGTTCCCGCACGTCACCGACCATGCCCTGCCCGCCCTGCGGCGCGCTCGGGCCCGTGGCGCGGACGAGGCGTCGGCCCGCCTGGACGCACTGTTGGCGGTGATGGCGTCGCTGGAGGACACGTGCCTGTTGCACCGAGGTGGCCCGCGCGGGTTGGCCGCGATCCGCGGCGCGGCGGCCGGTGTGCTCGCCGCCGGGGGCTGCGGCACAGTCGCCGGTCGGCTGCGGCTGGCCGCACTCGACCGGCTCGCCCGAACCCGACGGCTCTCGCCCGGGGGCAGCGCCGATCTGTTGTCCGCGGCCGTGTTCCTCGATTCGTTGCCCGTCGAGAAAGGACACCCCGATCGCCATGCAGATCCTGACCTACCGATTTCCCGCTGATCGGGTACCCCTGCGGCGCGTCCACGTCGGCGTGGTCGCCTCCGGTGACCTGGAGATCCTGCTGGACCTGCCCGCGCCGGAGGCCGAGCCGGGTGGGCAGGCCGAGGTGCGGGTCCGCACCAGCATCGACGGCTTCGAGGTGCTCTGGCAGGCCGTGCTGGAGCGCTTCTTCGCCCGGACTTCCCTGCTCGGGCGGTGGGAGCTCAACGACTTCGGCGCCACACCGGGTGTGGTCGCGCTGCGGCTGCGGCAGGCGGCGGAGTCCGCCACGAGGACCGACAACTCGACCGGAGGCGAACCGGCATGATCACCCCCACCACGCTCGCCGAATCCCGCTGGCAGTCGCTGCTCCAGCGCCGCAGCTTCCTCGAACTCGATGCGCGCGCCCGCGCCGAGGCGCTGCTGGACACCGGGTCGATGCGAGTGCTTTGCGGACCCTTCGACCGCATCGAGTCCCCCTGGCTGCAACCCCAGGGCATCGTGCCGCAGGCCGACGACGGTGTTGTCATCGCGCGCGGCGCGGTGGATGGAGCCGCAGTGGTCATCGCCTCGATCGAGCAGGGCTTCCAGGGCGGCGGCACCGGTGAAGTCGCTGGCGCCAAGATCAGCCAGGCCCTGCGGCTGGCCGCGGCCGACTCCCGATCCGGGGCGCCGACAGCCGCCTTGCTGCTGTTGGAAACCGGCGGAGTTCGGCTGCAAGAGGCCAACCTGGGGTTGAACGCGGTGGCGGAGATCTGCTCCGCGCTGCTCGAACTGCGCCCGTTGGCTCCGGTCGTCGGCGTCGTCGCTGGCGAGGTCGGTTCCTTCGGCGGGGTCAGCATCGCCACCGGACTGTGCACCCACCTGATCGTCACCCCGCAGGCGCGGATCGGGCTCAACGGACCGGCCGTGATCGAGCAGGAGGCCGGAATAGCGGAGTTCGACTCCTCCGACCGGGCGCTGATCTGGGCCGTGGACGGCGGCGAACAGCGCCGCGCCCTCGGCCTGGCCGACACCCTGGTTCCGGATGACGCCAACGCGATTCGCGATGCCGTGCGCGCGGCCGTAGCCGCTGGCCCGCGCGAGCCGGGAACGCACCGCAGCGAACGGCTCGACGTGCTCGCCACCCGGCTGGCCACCCTCGACCCCGCACACCCTCCCGCACCGGGCGACCTGCGGGCCTCGTGGGGCCAGGACTACGCGCCCCTGCGCACCGGGACCGAATCGCCTTCCACCAGGACGAAATCCACCTCGCCCCCCAGCCGCGGCCGCACGTGGCTCCGCACTGTTGCCGACGCCGATCCCGTCGCGGTCATCCCATCGGTGCTGCGCGCAGACACCGCCGACGCCGTGCACCTGTGCGTCGTGCCAGATCCGGACAATCCCTTCTACCGGGCGCGGCGCGGTGAGGTCGGCTTGACCGAATGCCTGGCGCTGGCTCGGACGATCCGCGAGGTGGTGCGCGAGGATTCCGACGCCGAGCGGCGCCGGGCGATCGTGGCCGTGGTCGACCTGGCCAGCCAGGCATACGGGCGGATCGAGGAAATGGCCGGATTGCACCAGGCCATCGCCACGACCGTGGACGCCTACTGGACCGCACGCACCGTCGGCCACCCCGTGGTGGCCGTCGTGGTCGGGACCGCGCTCTCCGGCGGATTCCTCGCCCACGGGTTGCAAGCCCAGCAGATCCTGGCCCTGGACGATCCGCAGGTGGAGATCCACGCCATGCACAAACCCGCCGCCGCGCGCATCACCATGCGCACCGTCGAGGAACTCGACGAACTCGCCAAGAAGATCGCCCCGCTGAGTTACGACGTGCGGGACTGGGCGGGGTTGGGCTTCTGCGACGGACTCCTGTCCGTGGACGACGCGGACGCCCCCACGACCAAGGACGCCAGCACGGTTCGGGACGCCGTCGCCGCCGCCGTCGACCGAGCCCGCCGCGGGCCGAGCGACCTGTCCACCAGGCTCGACTCGCCAGCGGCCGTGCGCACCCGCGCCGCCTCTCGAACAGCCCGGGATCGGCTCGGCCAGCAGTGGTCGAACACATGATTCGCCCGCACGACCTGCTCCGGCTGAACCGGCCGGTCAACCCGGTGACCGCCCCGAGGTGGGTGGTGCTGGCCCTGTGCCGGACCCCCTGGGTCGTGGCCCGCCGCGCACTCGCGGCAGAAGGCCGTGTCGCGGTGGGTGTGCGCGGCCCGCATCGGGCACAACGGTTCGCTCTGGACGTCCCGCTCGACGCCGTGGCCGCAGTGCTCCCGCCCGAAGCGCTGACCGCTCGCGCGCACGCGCTGCGCGCGGAGTTACCTGCGGTCCGCGCACTGCACGCGATACGGCCGTGCCTCGACAGGACGGGCTTGCGCTGGGGCCCCGGTGGCAGCGTGGGCTTCGAGCTGGCAACCGGGCTGCCCACCATCACGCGCGACAGCGACCTGGACATCGTGCTGCGGGTCGAGCACCCACCACCGCTGGCCGAACTGGCGGCCGTCCAAGCGTCGCTGCAAGACCCGTCCGTCCGGGTCGACTGCCAACTCGACGCGCCTTGGGGTGCCGTCGCGCTCGCCGAGCTCTTGTCCGGCGCCGACCGGGTGCTCCTGCGCACCCCGAACGGCCCTCGGCTGGTGTGGACGGAGACCTTGACATGAGTTTGGCGCTGCTCTTCCCCGGACAGGGATCGCAGCGTCCCGGAATGCTGCACGCCCTACCGGACAGCCCCGCCGTTCGAAGTACCCTCGCCGACGCGGGCGACCACATCGATCTCGACCGGCTCGACACCGAAAAAGCGCTGCGTTCGAGCACCGACACCCAACTGGCACTGCTGCTCTCCGGAGTTGCCGCCGCCCGAGCCCTCACCGACGACCACGGTCTGTCGCCGGAATTCGTCGCCGGGCACTCCGTTGGCGCCTTCGCCGCCGCCGTCACCGCGGGCGTGCTCACCCTCCCCGAAGCACTCACCGCTGTGCGGCTGCGCGGCGATCTCATGCGGGAGGTGTGCGCGGACGGCCGCTGGGGCATGGCCGCCATCATCGGGCTGCGCCTGCCCACCGTCCGCTCGCTGACCGAACAGGTCAGCACCCACGACGATCCACTGTGGATCGCCAATATCAACGCCCAGGACCAGATCGTCGTCAGCGGCACCAGCACCGCACTCCGCCGAGCCGAACCGGCCGTGCGCGATGCCGGGGGCGGGCGCGTGCAGCACATCGACGTGACCGTCGCTTCGCACTGCCCCCTCCAGGAACGCACCGCCATCCGCCTCGCCGAGCACTTGGCCCGTCTGCCACGTCGTCCGCAGCGGGCCGCGTACCTGACCAACACCGGTGGCCGATGCGTTCGCGCCGACAGCGACGCGGTTCTCGACGACCTCGGCCGCGCCGTGGCGCGGCCGGTGCAGTGGCACGACGCGACCCGGCTGATGAGCGAACTCGGCGCCACCTACGCAGTGCAGCTGCCGCCGGGAGACGTCCTGAGCCGACTCCTGCTCCGCACCCTCCCCCAACTCCACGCCGATGCGCTGGAGGACGGCATACACCGAGTCCTCGCACACTCCCGTCGCTACCTCGGAGCAGCCAGCTAGCGAGTCGCGGCTCTGGCTGCCGGGGGCGACGATGGGCGGGCCCGAAATGCGCACCGTTCGCAGTGGAGGGGGACGATGCGCGGCTGACGAATCCAGGGCTCATCGTCGTTTTCGAGGCGATGTCGTGCTTTGTGGACGGCGCCGACGGTCATCGTGGAGGTGCGCATCAGCGGCGGTGACGGCGCGTACTTCCATCTCGGCAAGGGGCTTTTTACCGTTCAACGTACTTCTTCGCCGAAAGGTCGAGTGTCGCACACGGCCTGCGGGCGGTTCCACCCACATCACCGCACCCCTGCCGACACCGTTGCGCGACGCGCCTCGATGAATACCGAGCCTCGCCAGAAAAGGAGGATACGGGCCGTCCCCGTCATCCAGCGGCTCGGCGAAAAGGACTGCGATTGTTCCTGGCTGTTCGGATCCCCGCGATGTCCGCTCCTGCCACAGTGGAGTGATCGCCGGGGCGCAACCAGCGTCAAGAACGGCCTCATTCGAAGCTACTACCCGACCGGCACGCGGCGCACGTGCTCGTCGCTTATGTCGGGACGGCGTAGGCGACGATGTTGTCGTCGTATTCCTGGGTGCTGTCGTTGAAGGGGCCTCCACAGGTGATCAGCACCAGGCGGCGATGGCCGGTGCGGTCGAACAGCTCCGCTGGCAGGGATGCCTTGGGATAGCTGCGCAATGCCGCGACCCGGTATCGCGTCGTGCCGTGCGTGGCGGTGACTTCGAGGGGATCACCCAGTTGAAGATCAGCCACTCGGAACAAGGCACCCGGGCCAGCGCTGCGCGTGTCGACGTGCCCGTCCAGCACGACGGTGCCGCGCCGAGAACTCGGTGCCGCGCCCGCGCTCCACCAGCCGACCTCGAAGGGCGATTCGGGCACGCCCAGCTGCTGGTCCGATCCGGACAACACCGGTTGTACCGGCGCGTCGACCCCCAATGTCGGCAGCCGCACCCGCTGCGGCACCTCGCTCGGGGACACCGCTTCCTGCGCCGAAGCGGATGCGGGAGGGCTTCCGGAATGGGCGGGCGGGATGGTTCCGATGTTCGGCAGGGCGGGACCGCTGACCAGAGCGCGGCCAACCCCCGCTGCCACCATCGCCAGGCCAAGCACCAGCAGAGTCACCAGCGCCCCGCGTCGCCGTGATCTCACCCGGACCGCCGGTGCCGACGCAGCAGCACCGCACCGGCACCCACGGCCATCGCCAGACCACCCGCCATCACGATGAGGTCGGCGGCGTGGGACTGCGCCCGCTCCGCCAGGCCTCCGGAACCCGAGTTGACCCCCTTCGGCGGAATCCCGAGGGCGTTCGCATCGGCCTCGGCATCGCTGAGGTGCTTGAGGACCACCGGGAGAAAGCCCTTCGCGTAGTCCTGCACGTCAGGGTCACCACCGGAGTCGATTTCGGTCCGCGTGAGCGCGCTCGCCTCCTGGTGTCCGGCGATCTGCGCCTGCAGGTAGATGGTGTCGAACATGGCGCCGGACGCGCTTTCGAGCTGGCTCCCGATGTTCTGCTGCTGCTCGTTCGGCGACGACGGCAGCGTCACGCCCTTCTGCCCCGCCAACTGTTCGAGGTCGCTCTGCGCGTTCTGGTGGTCGGCCAGCGTTTCCTGCGCCAACGACCGCACCTGCGGCGTGGTGGCCTTCTGCAGTGCCAGCTTGCCTATGGTGATCTCCGCCAGATTCACCTGCGCGACCTGCGCCATGAAGGAGTTGTCCTGCTCAGCCGATGCGGTGGCAACGCCGGGCACAGCCAACGCCGCCACCACGGCCGCGCCACCGAACGCTGCCGCAGCGCATTTCCTCATCGTGGTCACCATCCCCCCAGTCGGAAACCATCACCGCCTCGGATACCCCACATGCCGCAACAGAAACTCCGACGCACGATCGAAACTTTGGTCGGCTTGGCCATGTGCACGTCGCACCCACCCGCGAAGGCCACCAGCCGCGGCGTTTCTACCGGACGGAAGTCTTCCCCCAACTCCCCAGACGAAACCCACCTCGCGGCTTGAAATCAGGACGCCGGGGAATCCGTGATCACGTGGAAGCCCTCTGGAGCGCGGACGTGGCGCACGTTGCCTTCGGCGTCGATCGAGATGTCCAGCGGGGCACCGGCGACGACGAGGCCTTCGACGTCCAGGGCACCGACGGGGCTCGGGTGCGGTGGGCGGATGACGATCCGCCGGGCGGGCACGTCGACCTCCAGGCCGAGAAAGGCTTGCAGCACCGCGATCGCGGCCGCCGACGACCACGCCTGGGGGCGGCAGGCCGCCGGGTACGGCATGGGAGTGCCGGTGTCCTGGGTGCCGTAGCCGGAGAACAGTTCCGGCAGCCGCCAGCCGAAACCTGCGCCAGCGTGCAGCAGTTGGCGGCCGAGTTCCGCGGCCCGGTCCCGTTGCCCGGAGCGGGTCAACCCGAGGATGGCGATCGCGGTGTCGTGCGGCCACACCGAACCGCAGTGGTAGCTCAGCGGGGAGTACCCACCGGCCGCGTCGGACATGGTGCGCAGGCCGAAACCGCCTGCCATGTCGGAGCCGAGCAGCCGCCGTCCGATCTGCTGGCTTTCGGTCTCGTCCAGCAGTCCGGTGCCCAGCAGGTGCCCGATATTGCTGGTGAGCGCGTCGACGGGTTTCTTGCCGCCGTCCAGCGCGAGCGCCGGATACGGCCCGGCCTGGTCGGAGACCCAGAACTCGGCGCGGAACTTCTCGGCCAGCTCCGCAGCGAACCGGTGCCAGTCGTGCGCGCCGTCGCGGCCGAACGCCTCAAGCAGGTCGCCGCCGCGGCAGGCCGCCTCGTGCAGGTAGCCCTGCACCTCGACCAGGGCGACCGGGGGATCCGCCCTGTCCCCGCCGGAGAATCGGATCGCGTCCCAGGAATCCTTCCAGCCCTGGTTGGCCAACCCGCGGCCGGACTCGTCGATGTACTCGGCGAATCCGTCGCCGTCGATGTCGGAGTGGTCGCGGATCCAGTCGAGTGCGGCAAGCAGGTTCGGTAGCAGCGCCGCCACTTCGGAGTCCGGCATGCCCCATCGCCAGGCGTCGTGCAGCAGGCAGATCCACAGCGGGGTGGCGTCGATCGTGCCGTAGTAAAGCGGTGGGAGCGACTTGGCGGTGCCGAGTTCGAATGCGCTTCGGCGGAGTTCGTGCGGGATCTTGCCCGGCGCCTCGCCCGTCTCGGGATCCAGCTTCGTGCCCTGCAATCGGGCCAGCGCTCGCAGTGTTCCAGCGGCGAGATCGACACCCAGCGGAAGCAGCAACCGCGCGGCCCAGATCGAATCCCGCCCGAACAGCGTCAGGTACCACGGCGCCCCGGCTGCCGCGAACGCGTCGTCGCCGTGGCGAGCGAGGAGTCCGTTGAGATCGTCCACCGAGCGGCGCACCAGTTCGGCCAACCGCCAGTCCCCGGCGCGGACCTTGCGCGGATGCGGCAACATTTGCCGTGCGGGATGCACGACGACGCCGGAATCCTGCACCGTCAACGTCCAGTCGCAGCGCCGCATCCCCGGGCCCGCAAGATCCACCGTCCACCGGACGGCGGCGGTGCCGTCGGAAAGCAGCTCGAACTCGCCGTCCGGGGCGGCCAGCCTGATCAGCACACCGCCGGTTTCCCAGACCAAGCAGTCCCCTTCGATGCGGGGCGCTAGCGGATCGTGCCGGTTGCCCGACTTGATCACCTCGATCGGCGCCAGGTCCGCCGCCAGCGACAGGGTGAGCGTGCATTGCACCGGGCGCTCGGCCCGGCTGACCACCTCCAGCGTCTCGGACACCCCGTCCGGAGCCACCGTGCGATGCCGGTGAAGCCATGCGGTCGGGTCCGCTCCGACATCCCAGGGGCCGCGCAGCAGCGCGGTGAACCGCTCGCTCGCGGCGTCGATCGCGTCATGGCCGATCGGTTCCGGCTCGTCTCCCGCAACGGTCAGGACAGCACGGCTGAGCACGCGAACATCCGCGAAAAGCACGCCTTGCGTACCGATGTCCCGGATCTGTCCGTCCACTCCGGACAGGGCGACGGTGGGTGTGCGCAGCGCTACGGCGAGATCGTGCAGGAGGGGTTGCCGTGCGGCCATGTGTCGAGACTCCCTTGTTCGAAACAACTCGCGCCCCGACGCCCGACCGAGACGGCGCCAGCGGATTTGATCGTTCAAACCATCCCGCTGTCAAGTTTCGATCCGGGTCTTGACGGCGGCGGGTTCAACAGGTCACGCTACACGCCGCCTTGAACGTTCAAAATCGTTTTTTCTTTGAACGATCAAGCCTGATCACGAGGAGAAAAGCGGTGACTGCAGACAGTTCGGCTCGGGCGACGCTGAACTCGGTGGCCAAGCAGGCGAAGGTATCGCGGCAGACCGTGTCGAACGTGCTCAACGCGCCCGAACTGGTCAACCCGGAGACGCGGAATCGGGTGCGGGCGGTCATCGAGCAGCAGGGCTACCGCCCGCATCGCGCCGCGCGTCAGCTGCGCACCCACCGTTCGCAGGTCATCGGCCTGCGCATCGAGGCCATCGGCGACGGGATCAGCGGTGTCGTGCTCGACCGGTTCCTGCATTCCCTGACGGCGACGGCAGAAGAACACGACCACCACATCATGCTGTTCACCGCACCTGATGACGACGCGGAGGTCCGGGCGTACGGCGAACTGGTCGACACCGTGGGCGTCGACGCGTTCGTGCTCACGGGAACACACCACGGCGATGCCCGAACCCAGTGGCTGCGGGAGCACAAGCTCCCGTTCGTCACGTTCGGAAGACCTTGGGGCGCGAGGGAAGACCACGCATGGGTGGACGTCGACGGCGCCACCGGGACCGAGCTCGCCACCGACCACCTCATCCAACGTGGGCACGAGCGGATCGCCTTCGTGGGCTGGCCGGCCGGGTCGGGTTCCGGCGACGACCGGCGCGCCGGTTGGCAACGCGCCGTGCGCCGGGCGGGTCTGGCCGATGACCGGACCGTCGAAGTGGCCGATGGGATCGACGGCGGCCGAAACGCCGTGGACCGGTTGCTGTCGGCCGACCCTCCCACCGGTTTCGTCTGCACGAGCGACTCACTGGCGCTCGGAGTTGTCAGCGAGCTGCGCGAGCGCGGCCTGAATCCTGGAACCGACGTCGCCGTAACGGGTTTCGACGATACGCCGGTCGCGGAGATGTTGGGGCTGACCAGCGTCTCCCAGCCGATCGTGGAAGTCGCGGCGCAGTGCATCCACCAGTTGCAAGCGGTACTGCGTGATGCGGCCATCCCCGAGCCAGCGCTGCTGGCACCTCGACTCGTCGTTCGCGGGACCTCTGGCTGATCAGGACCTACCGCGAGAAGAGCACTTGATCAAGGAGGATCGATGCGACCATCGCTGACTCGTGCCGTTGCCGCGGTGGCAACCGCCGGGACGCTGCTCGGCGCGAGCGCCTGCGGCAGCGGGTTCGACGACCCCGGCCAGGTCGAGCAGAAGTCGGGCCCGGCCAACCTCACCGTGCTGATCTCCACCTCCGGAACGGCCGACTTGAACGCGGTGCGCGACGCGGCCAACGCGTGGGCGGCGCGGACCGGCTCGACGGTAACGGTGAATCCGGCCAACGACATGAACCAACAGCTGAGCCAGGGCTTCGCCAGCGGGAATCCGCCTGACGTCTTCATGGTCGACGCCACCAAGTTCGCCGCCTACGCGCAGGCGGGCAACCTGGTTCCGTACGGGGATTCCTTACCGTACAAGGACGATCTGTACCCGACCTTGCGCCAGACGTTCACCTACCAGGACAAGTTGTACTGCGCCCCCAAGGACTTCTCCACGCTCGCACTGCAGATCAACACCGATGCCTGGACGCGCGCGGGGCTGACTGACGCGGACATCCCGAAGACCTGGGAGCAGCTGGAGTCGGTTGCCCGCAGGCTCACCACCGGCGACCAGACCGGCCTGGTGTTCAACAACACCCGGGACCGAATCGGCGCGTTCATGACGCAGGCCGGTGGCTGGGTGCTGAGCGAGGACGGCACGCACGCGATCGCCGACAGTCCGGAGAACGCGCAAGCCCTCGAATACGTGCGGAAGCTGCTCGCCGAAGGGGTCGCCAAGTACCCCAAGCAAATAGGTGCCGGAGACGGAACCGAGGCGTTCGGGCAGGGCAAGGCGGCGATGACCATCGAGGGCAACTGGATGGTCGGCGGAATGCGCTCCGACTACCCCGACGTGAAGTACCGGACGGTCGCACTGCCTGCCGGGCCGAAGGGAAACGGGACGCTGTCGTTCACGCAGTGCTGGGGAATCGCCGCGAAGAGCCAGCACCAGCAGCAAGCGCAGGACCTGGTGAACGCGCTGATGACCCCGCAGCAGCAGATCGTGTTCGCCGAGGCGTTCGGCGTGCTGCCCTCCCGCATCTCGGCCAGGCCGGAGTACGCGCAGAAGTTCCCCGAGCAGCAAGCGTTTCTCGACGGCGCGGACTACGCGCACGGTCCGGTGACGCTGCCCAAGATGGACCCGGTGCTCACCGCGTTCGACACCGGCTTGCAGGGGCTCCCAGGGGCGGACCCGAAGCAGATCCTGGAGCAGTTGCAGGAAAACGCCACCGCGGCGTTGGGTTCCTGACAGGAGCGGCGATGTCCGTCAACACCACGATCGCGGCGCCGGAGGCGACCTCGTCTCCGGCACCGCGCCGCCGCGGGCCGGGAACCCGCGGGCGCGAGAACCTGGCCGGTTGGCTGTTCGTCGCGCCCGCGGTCGTGATCCTGGGCCTGTTCATGCTGCTGCCGATTCTGATGGCGGCATGGGTGAGTGTCAGCGACTGGACCGGAACGGGCAGCCCGTTCTCGTCGAAGGTCTGCTTCGTCGGTGGCGAGAACTACTCGGCACTGCTTTCCGAACCGGGGCTGGCGCGCACCAACTTCGCCACCAGCGTGCGCAACAACTTCTACTTCGTGCTGTTCGTGGTTCCGCTGCAGACCGCGTTCGCGCTGTTCCTCGCGATGGTGCTCAACCACAAGCGGTTGCGGGGCAAGAACTTCTTCCGAACCGCGTACTACTTTCCCACCGTCACCAGTTCGGTGGCGATCTCGATCGTTTTCCTGTTCCTCTTCTCCAGCACCGGAACCGTGAATGCCTTGCTCGCCTTGTTCGGTGTGGACGGTCCCAGCTGGTTCGCGGACGGGCGCGGTGTCTTCCACCTGGCCCTGGACGCGCTGGGCATCGCCCCGCTGGACAACCCGCCCAGCCTGCTCACTCGTCCGGAACTCCTCGGATTGCCGCTCTACGACTGGATTTCCGGGCCGAGTGTGGCGATGTGCTCGGTCATCATCCTGTGCGTGTGGACCACCACTGGCACCTTCATGCTGATGTTCTACGCAGCGCTGCTGAACATTCCGGAAGGTGTGAACGAGGCCGCGCTGATCGATGGGGCAAGCCCGTGGCAGCGGTTCCGCCACGTCACGCTCCCGATGCTGCGCCCCACGTTGTTCCTGGTGATCACGCTGGGCCTGATCGCCACCTGGCAGGTGTTCGACCAGATCTACGTGCTGAGCAAGGGCGCGCCGGGAAACACCACCCTGACACCCGCTTACCTGTCCTACAGCACGTCGTTCATCGACAAGGAGTGGGGACAGGGTTCCGCCATCGCGTTCATGCTGTTCTTCCTCATCGTGCTGCTGACGGTGGTGCAGCGGTGGTTGCTCCGGGAACGCACCGGATCCCGCTGGGGCGGAAAGGACGCCACGTGATGAAGCAACACCGAAAGATCAGCCCGGCCAAGGTGTTCGGCTACGTGGTCTTGAGCGCCGTCGCGGTGCTCTACATCTATCCGTTCCTGATCCAGCTGGGCACCGCGTTCAAAACGGCCGCGGACGCCACCGCCCATCCGCTCAACCCGATCCCGGAGAGCTGGACGCTGGCCGCGTTCCGCGAGCTGGCCGAGCAGAACTTCCCGCGCTGGGCGCTGAACTCGGTGATCGTCGCGATCTTCGTCACGCTCGGCCGGGTCTTCTTCGCGTCCCTGGCGGGTTACGCCCTGGCGCGCATCAACTTCCGCGGCCGTCGAGTGCTGTTCGCGGCGGTCATCGGGGTGATGGCGGTGCCGCCCGTGGTCCTGCTGATCCCGAAGTTCCTGGTCCTCAACCAGCTCGGCATGTACGACTCGTACCTGGCGATGATCCTACCGCTGGCGGTGGACGCGACGGGCATCTTCATCATGAAGCAGTTCTTCGAAAGCATTCCCCCCAGCGTGGAAGAGGCCGCCCGGATCGACGGTGCCGGACCATTCCGGACGTACTGGTCGGTCGTCCTGCCGATGGCCAGGCCCGCGCTGATCACGGTGACGATCCTGTCCTTCCAGGGCGCCTGGAACGAACTGCCGCACTTCATCGTCTCCCGCCAAGACCCCGACCTGAACACGCTCACCAGCGGTGTCGCCGCACTGGTGAGCGGCCAACTGGGCCAGGGCAACCAGTTCCCGCTGAAACTCGCCGCGGCTGTCCTGATGACCGTGCCGGTGGCGATCGTCTACTTCACGTTCCAGCGCTACTTCATCCGCGGCGCAACAGAAGGAGCGGAGAAAACGTGAGCCGCGGCCTCCTGATCGCGAAGGCATGCACCTGAGGTGAAGCGCGGCAGCGCAGGAGGTGTGCCGGACGAGACGGCGACCGGTGGAGACGCGCGGCGGCTGTTGCGTTCCGGCATCCGATGTGGTGGAGTCCGCCGACTCAGCCAGCCAGCTGTTCGACCAGTCGACAGATTTCATCCGGGGACATTCCGACCGGGTACACGGCTGGCACGTCGACCCCGCTGCTGCGGTATCCGGCGATCGCGTCGAGCATCGACTCTCGATCGCTGGGCAGGCAGGTCGCCGCGGTGACTTCGTCGATCGTGATGAGATCCTGCCGGTCGAAATGGCGGCCGTAGTTGTCCAACCGGAGATATTGTTCGGCCTCCGCTCGCAGCGCATCGGGTGCGCCGGTGCGCAGGTAGAGAACTGTGGTCGCGGGCTTGGCGGGCGGGCGCGACGCGTGGAACGCCTCGATGGCGGACTTGGCCGTCGCGCCGGTCATCCAGTTGAGCATGACGCCGTCGGAGTGGGTCGCGGCGAGTTCGAGCATCTTCGGGCCGAGCGCGCCGAGCCGAACCGGGAAGTCGGCACCGTAGGTGAGCTGGTCGCGGGTCGCCGCCAGCTTGTCCAGGTATTCGGCGGTGTGCGTCAGCGGCGACGGCGGATAGGACTCGCCGCGGCGCCGCATGGCCACGGGATGGGACACCCCGCAACCCAGCACGAAGCGGCCGGACGAAGCTTCGTGCAGCGATGCGGCAGTGATGGCCATGCTGTAGTGGGGCCGAATCACCGTGGCCGCCACACCGGGTCCGGCGCGCAGCGTCCTGGTGGCTCGAAGGGCCGCCGCCGCGAGGACGAACGGATCGCGCCCGGTGATCCGCCAGACCGTGGCATGACCGCCTTCTGGGAAGAAGATGTCGGTGAACCCGGCCTGCTCGGCGAGAGCTGCGATGCGCTCGACGTCCGACGCCGGAAGATCGCGCAACACGAGGCCAAGAGGGGTGTTTGCGGTCGTCACCGTTACGCCTCCATACCTGGGGAAAGCGATGTTGTCACGCTACTGCGGTGCGAGCTCGGGCAAGACCTGCTCGGCGAAGCGCGTCATGGAATCCATGGCCTGACCAAGCGGCATCCCAGGCCAGTTCATCCGGAAGTGGAAGTACCCGATTCCCAGATCCAAGTACCTGCGCACTTCGCTCGCGCAGTGCTCGGCATCTCCGACGATGAATCGATCCCGGCTCAGTTCCCGCACCGGCGCGGTGAAGTCGTCGCGTCCCGGCAACGCCTTGTGCTGACCCCATCGCGCATAACTGTCGTACTTCGCCGCCAGGTAGGGCCCGGCCTCCCGGAAGGCGGCTTCCTGACTGCTGCCGCAGTACATTTCCCGCTCGATCGGCAACGCGATGTCCGGATCGTGTCCAGCCTCCGCGGCCGCGGCCCGGTACAACCGGACCTGGCGGGCCACGGTGGTCAGGTCGGCGTGCGCGTTGATGTTCCACGGGAGTCCCCAGCGGGCCGCGCGGGTGATCGCCGCGTCGGCGTTGGCGGCGATCCAGATCGGCGGGTGCGGCCGTTGCGCCGGTCGCAGCGTCACCCTGGCATTGCGCAACTGCCACCACGGCTCATCGCTGCTGACCTCCTCCCCCGACCACAGCGCCCGCAGGACGCGGATCACCGCTCCCATCCGCTCGACCCGCTCGGCGCGACGCACTCCGAACGCCAGGTACTCCTCATCCCGATAGCCGAGCGCGAAGGACACCGTGAGCCTGCCGCCCGAGAGCACATCCAGCGAGCCCAGCGTTTCGGCCAGGTCCACCGGATTGTGCAGCGGTGCGAGCAAAGTCGGCGCCAGACGCATCCGGCCGCTTTCCGGGATCAGCCGGGCCAGGACCGGCACGGCCTGCAACTGCTGCAACGGGGTGGTCAGAAAGTGCTGACCGGTGGTCAGGTAGTCGAAGCCGTGATCGCGCGCGTGATGCACCCAACGCAGTGCCTCGGCCGACCGCGCCGCCATGTCCTCTCCGACCGGTTGCTGGGTGAGCCCCAACAGCGATACCCCGAACGCCGTCGTCGTTGCCGCCACACCAGGACACTGACACGATGTCGTTCATCCTGGCAAACTTGTAGGCACTATTTGAAATTCTGCCATCGAAGCCCTCGGCGTCGAGCTGTTGCCACGCGCTGAGTGGATCCGATGCCGGTGCCACGAAAGCAGTTCCGTCGCCGCATCGACGCCGGGCGCGGTGACGGGAAAGTGCCCGCCCGCGGTATTGACGTCCCCACCGCCCGTCATTAGTGTTATTTCACATTGTTGCTTTATGTTTCATCATTTGAAAGCCGAAGGCCGAGTGCAGGTCTCGTCGCGGAGCACGTCGTCATGCGCGGTATCCCGGCCTTCCACAGGGAGTTCAGCCCGCAGAGAGATCAGCCGCCGTCGCACAGCCGTGGAGCACACGCCGGGTTCGCCGTCCGGCACGGTCCGAGAAGAGCCGGAGGGAACTGATGATCATCGACTTGCACCGGCACCTTTGGTCCATCTTCGAGCGATACTCGGCGGTCCGCGAAATCGCCGCTCGCGCCAGCACCGGCGGCATGCACCAGCACTCGGCCGCCGCGGTGCAGGACGTGGCCCAGCGCGCGGCGGAAATCCGCGCGGAGATGGACGAAGCCGGTGTGGACCGATCCTGCCTCCTGCTTGGCGACTACGGGTTGCGCCTCGGCGAGGGAGACCACTCCATCCAGGCCGAGAACCAACTGGCGACCGACCTGGCAGCAGGCGACCCGGACCACTTCATCGCGTTCTTCGGTGTCGACCCGCGCCGACCGGAAGCCACGGAGCTGTTCCGCGATGCGCTGGACGCCGGTGCCAAGGGGCTCAAACTGCACCCGTGCGCGGGTTTCTACCCCAACGACCCCGTGTGCCGACCCCTGTACGAGCTGGCGGGCGAACGCGGCGTACCGGTCGCCGTGCACACCGGGCCGATGGCCTCACCGCTGATCAGCACCACTGCCAGCCCGATCTACCTGGACGAGCCCGCCGCCGACTTCCCGGACACCAACTTCGTGGCGCTGCACGCCGGGCAGCGGTGCTGGTTCTCGCTGGCGCTGGACATCGCGCGCTGGAAGCCGAATCTTTACTTGGAGCTGTCGCTGTGGCAGGGACTTCTGCTGGAGGACGAGGCCCGATTCGTGCACCACTTGCGCGAGATCAAGTACGGCATCGGGCTGGACCGGGTGGTGTTCGGCAGCGACTGTCCCGGCGTGTCCGACGTGATGCCGCTGGACCGATGGGTGCGGACCTGGCAGGACCTGCCGGAGATCGCCGCACGGCACGGCTTGCAGGTCACCGACGACGAGGTGGCACTGATGCTCGGCGGCACCGCGGCCCGCCTGATGGGCCTGGAATGAGCGCGACCTCCGACAAGGAGGACGCATGACCCCCTCCGCGTCAGCAGTCCGCCCCGTCCGCACCTCAGGGGACCGTGACGCAAACCGACCACCAGAAACCACGAAAACGCGAGATCCGGGCGAACGCAACAACTGTGAATCCCGGAGAGGCGGTACAGCGAATCCCGGAGAGGCGGTACAGCATGACGGAACCGAATCCCCGACGGTTGGACGGGAAGGTGGCCATCGTGACCGGCGGGGGCTCCCGAGCCGCCGGCATCGGCACCGGCCGTGCGGCGGCGGTGCTGTTCGCCCGGCACGGCGCGAGCGTGTTGGTGGTGGATCGGGAGATCGCCGCCGCCAGGGACACCGTGCGGATGATCGAGGAAGAGGGCGGCCGGGCTGTGGCGCACCAGGCCGACCTGACCGCGGACAACGACTGCGCGGCGATGGCCCAGGCCGCGGTGGACCGGTGGGGCCGGATCGACATCCTGGACAACAACGTCGGCACCGAGGGCGCGGGCACGATCCTCGATGTGTCCGCGCAGCAGTGGGACCAGGTACTCGACGTCAACGTCAAGACGATCATGCTCGCGAGCAGGGCCGTGGTGCCGGTGATGGCCGACACCGGTGGCGGTGCGATCGTGAACCTGTCCTCGATCTCGGCGTTCCGGCCGCGGGGCCTGACGCCGTACACGACTGCCAAGGGAGCGGTGATCGCGCTGACCCGGGCGATGGCGATCGACCACGCCGGGCAGGGGATCCGGGTGAACTGCATCGCGCCGGGTCCGATCTACACGCCGATGGTCTACGCCGACGGGATGGATCCCGAACTCCGGGACCGCCGCCGGGCCGCCTCTCCGCTGGGCATCGAGGGCAGCGGGTGGGACGTCGGGTACGCCGCGTTGTTCCTCGTCTCGGACGAGGCTCGCTACGTCACCGGATGCACGCTGCCGGTCGATGGCGGGGTCTCCATTCGCAGCCCGGACCGATGATCGCGTCGTCGGAACGTCATCAGTGGAGGATCGTGGTAACGGGATGAGTGAGGACAGTCCGAAGGGGACGCGAATCCGGTCGGTGTCGCGAGCCGCACGCCTGCTGATGCTGATCGCGTCGCTGCCCGAGCACGAGCGCTCGGTGAACCGGTTGGCCAAGGAACTGGGCACCTCGCTGCCGACGGTGTACCACCTGCTCAACACGCTGGTCGATGCCAAGCTGCTGGTCAGGGACGAACTGAAGCGGTACCGCTTCGGACTGGCCATGGAGGTGCTCTCCATCGCTTATGCGCAGCAGACGGTGCCTTCGCCCGAACTGCTCGCCCCGCTGCGCTGGATCACCGAGACCACCGGGGAGAGCGCCTACCTGACGGCATGGCGCGGTGGGAATCCGGTCGTGCTGGCACAGCTGAGCGGGACGCACGCGGTTCAGGTGACGAATCTTCGACCGGGTTATCGAGGCGCGGCCAACGCTCGCGCCTCGGGCAAGGTCCTGCTGGCGTTCGCCGAGCCGGGAGACCGGGAGCGGTATCTGGCGATGCACCCGCTGGAGCGGGTGACCGATCGGACGATCGTCGACCCGGAGGTCTTCGCCAACGAGCTCGAAAAGGTGGCGGCGCGGGGCTACGCGACCGATGTCGAGGAGTTCTCGCTCGGGGTGGCGTGCCTGGCGATACCGATCTGGAGCAACGGGGTGCTGATCGGCTCGTACACCATCGCCGGGCCCTTGGAGCGGTATCGCCGACAACAGGCGCATTATCTCGCCTGCCTGCGACAAGCCGTCGAGATGCTGGAGCAGAGCCGGATCGAGGACGCCGTGGACTCGACTTGAGAACTCCTCTGGCGGGCGGCGGGCGCGTCCAGTTCGGCGAGGCAGTCGCTCACTCGCCCACTGCGAGCAACGCCGCCGCCTCGCGGAGGCAGGCCAGGTAGTGTTCCTTGTTCTCCTGGCAGCGGTGGACCGGGGCGGAGATGGTGTAGGCGCCGATCAGAATTCCGGAACTCCACACCGGAACCGAGATGCAGGCGACTCCGACCGCGAATTCCTCGACTTCGGTCGCGTAGCCGTCTTCGCTGACCTGGCGCAGCTCGCGTTCGAACACCTCGGGCTCGGTGATCGTTCGGGGCGTCCGGCGTTGCAGGGGATGGATCGCCAGATAGCGCTTCCGCTCGGCAGGTTCGGCGAAGGCCAACAGCACCTTGCCGGACGCCCGCGCGTTGGCCGCCCCCTGAAACCCGGGATGCAGGTTGGTCACCTGCACCGCGTGGGTTCCCGCCAGGTGCGCGAGCATGACCGGACTGCCGTTGCGCCACACGCTGAGGTAGGCGCTTTCCCCGGTGTCTTCGATGATTTTCCGCAGCGGGGCGAGCAGTTCGGGAGGCGGGACGGTCTGCTGGGCGTATGCGGCCGAGAGGACACCGACGGCGAGCCCGAACCGGTACTGCTTGCGTTCGTCCCGAGCCAGCAGCTTGGCGTCGACGAGCGTGTTGAGGAGGTGGTAGATCGTGGGCACCGAGGTACCCAGCGCGGCGGCGAGCTTGCTGACCGATCGCTCTTGCTCGGGCAGCGACGCGATCAGCATGAGCAGCTCCGCGGCCCTCGACACCGAGCGGATCCGGGTTCCGCGCCTGTCGTCGCTGGCCGCCGCTTCTTCCACCACACTGCCCCACTCATGTTCGACCGTCACGGGCTCTTGATCGTGACCCGCCCGCAGTCAGCATGATGCCGCAGACGCGGCGGGCCCAGCCCATCGTCCCATCGTGCTGTCCGCACTCAGGTCACATCGACGCTGCCAGCCCGTTGCGGCGACAACGCGGACGCGAGGGCGACCGACGTCATCCTGCCCGTCACGCCGCTGCACCCGACATCGCCGAAGCCAGCAACGTCCGCAGGAACGCCACCGATGCGGTCAGCCGCTCGCGCTGATCGGCGACGCCGGGATGGTTGTCCAGCCCTTCGATGGAAAGCAGGTACGGCCCGTCCTGCTCGGTGGCGACCAGCGCACCGAGGAGGGCTTTGAGGTCGGCGACCCCTTCACCCGGATAGCAGTACTGGACGTCGAAACCTCGACGGTGGAAGCGATCCTCGACGTAGTGGGAGACCAGTCGGTAGTCCTTGGCATGGCCCGCAGGTGCCCACGGAGCCAGTTGGCGCACGACCGGAAGCGGATCCAGCAGCATGCTGACCGGATTGATCACGTCCAGGAACACGGCGACGCGATCGGAGCCGACTCCTTCGATGATCTCCACATATTCTTCCGGCGTGAAGTCGGAATGGTTCTCCAGCAGAACTCGCACGTTTCCCGGCGCCTGATCGGCCGACGCCGCGAGCACGTCGGTCACGTAGCGTTGCTCGGCGCGAATCCGATCCGGGAATCCCAGCAGTTCGTTTCGGTAAAATCCGGAGGAGACGCGGACGAACGGGCTGCCGAGGAGCTCGGCCAGCTCCGCCCAGCGCAGCACCCGGCGCACGCCGGATTCGACGCTGTCGCCATCGGCCGCCCGACCGACCACATCGCCCGACAAGGTCAGGCCCAGCGACAGTTCCGCGGCCAGTGCGCGCAGGTCGTCCAGTTGATCCGGCGAGCGATCGCGGAGGTGCTGGGCGTTGAGCTGAACGAAGCTGGCGCCGGAGTCCACGACCTCGCGAAACACCTCTTCGAGCGCGATTTCACCGCCTTCCAGTCGGCAGTGGTAGGACAGCGTGTCTACGCCTAAGACAACTTCCATGACTTGTGTTCCTCCACGTCGTTGTGGTGGTTCGACGGATGATCTCGGCGGGAGACCCAGTGCGTCACGAATGGACCAGTTTCCGCAAGGATTCCGCGATGCGCGGTGCGTCCGGGATGAGCCCGGCCACCAGACTGGGCGCGGCGGGCACCCGGCTGTCGGGCAGCCCGATCCGCAGCGCGGGCGACCGCAACGCGACGCCCGCCTCCGCCATGCGGACGACCACCTCGGCGCCGAAGCCGCCGGTGACGTTCGCCTCGTGCACCACGGCGAGCCGACCCGTGCCGCTCACCCTGGCGGCCACCGCGTCGGTGGGGAACGGATTGAGCCACGGCGTCTCCACCACCTCGACCGAGATCCCCTCCCCCGCAAGGAGTTCAGCGGCGTCCAGCACTCTCGCGGTCATGGCTCCCCACGTCACCGCGGTCACGTCCGTGCCGACCCGCCGCACGCGGATCTCGCCCATCCGCTGCACCGGGCCCGCCAGCACGACCTCCTGTTTCCCGGCGTTGTAGAGCGTCCGATTCTCGATGACGACAACAGGATCGTCGCTGTGCACTGCGGCGACCAGCAGATCGTAAGCGTCCTGAGCCGTCCACGGTAGACAGACGCGCACCCCGGGGACGTGCAGGAACAGCGCCTCCAGGCTTTGGCTGTGTTGTGCGCACGCCCCGGGTGCCGATCCCTGCTGGGTGCGGATGACCACCGGTGCGTGCAGCAGTCCCTGACTGACGTAGCGCACGTTCGCCAGCTGGTTGATGATCTGGTCGAAGGCCACCATCGCGAAGTCGATCCACATGATCTCGACGATCGGACGGCGGCCGAGCATGGCCGCGCCCACCGCCGAGCCGAGGATGGCGGACTCGCTGATCGGCGTGTCGAAGACGCGGTCCCCGAAGTCGCGATGCAGTCCCCTGGTCACCCCGAAGACCCCGCCGGGCTTGGCCACGTCCTCGCCGTAGAACAGCGTCTCCGGCAACTCGGTCAGGCAGCGGCGCAAGGCAGCGCGGACCGCCTCGCCGTAGGTCAACTTCTCGCTGGCCAGCGTTGTGTCAGGCATAGAGGTGGTCCTTCGCGGTCGCGGGGTCGGCCGGTTCGGCCCGAAGCGCTTCGGCGGCGGCGGAGTCCATTTCCTCGCGGGCCATCAGCTCTGCCTGTTCGATATCGGCATCGTCGGCGCCGTTGCGACGTGCCTGTTCGGTCAGCCGGGTCACCGGTTCGTGCCGCCGCGCTTCCGCCAGTTCGCCGGGACGCCGGTACTGCTCGGCATCGCCGATGTAGTGCCCGACCAAGCGCGCGGTCATCGCTTCCACCAACGTCGGGCCACCGCCTGTCCGGGCATGCTCGAAAGCGCTGGCGAGGTGGGTGCGGACCGCCTCCGGGTCGTTGCCGTCGATGCGTTCGCCGGGCAAGCCGTACGCCGCCGCCCGGCGGTACAGCTTGTCGTCGCGCACCATGTCCGAGATCGGAGTCAGCTCGGACCACGAGTTGTTCTCGCACAGGAAGACCACCGGCAGGTTCATCGCCGCCGCGAAGTTCAGCGCCTCGTGGACCGCGCCCTGGTTCATCGCACCGTCGCCGAACACCGTGAGCACGACCCGGTTGCTCTGGTCGTAGCGCCCAGCCAGTGCCGCGCCAACCGCGATCGGAGTTCCCGCGCCGACAATGCTGTTCTCCCCGAAGAAGCGATATCGCGGGGCGGTGAGGTACGCGGAACCGCCCCGACCACCGTTGATCCCGCTGGTTCTGCCCAGCACCTCCGCGAACAGGTCCTTCGGCGGCACTCCGCACGCCAGCGCCCACGAATGGCCCCGGTACGTGGCGAACACCGCGTCGTCCGAACCGATCAGCCCCGCGGCACCCACCGCGATGGCCTCCTGTCCGATCCCCAGATGCACCGAGCCGACCACCTCTTCGGCCAGCCGGAGTTCGCGGACCTTCTCCTCGAACGCCCGCATCCGCCACACCTGGTGCAAGTCTGTCAGTTCCCGCATGGCCATGAACCTGCTCCCTTTCCCGGCCCCCGCCGCGCATGTGTCCTGCTGGCCCCGGCTCGTTTCAGCCGGTCACCAGGCTCTGGCCGCCATCGACGGTCAAAGCGGTTCCGGTGATGAAGGAAGCCTCCTCCGACGCCAGGAAGAGCGCGGCGCGTGCGACGTCCCAGCCCGTGCCCATCTTGTTTCCCAAGGGGACGTGGGAATTTCGTTCCGCGATGACGTCTTCCCTGGTCGCACCGCCGCGCCCGACGCGGTTCTCGATCGCCATCGGAGTGTCGATCAGCCCGGGGAGGATGACGTTGGCCCTGATGCCGTACCGCGCGTTCGTGATCGCGATGTGCTGCGTCATCGTGATGACACCGGCCTTGGACGTGCGATAGGCGACGAACGGATAGTTGATCACGGCCGCCAGCGACGAGATGTTGACGATGGCACCGGACCCCTGCCGTCGCATGACCGCCAGCGCGTGCTTGCAGCTCATGACCATGCTCTGGAGGTTGACCGCCGTGACGCGATCGAAGGCGGCTGCCTCGATCTCGGAAATCGGGGCGTCCCCGCCCGCGATGCTGATGCCGACGTTGTTGTGCAGGATGTCCAGGCGGTTCCAGCGGTCGACACAGGCGGCGATCATCGCCGTGATGTCCGCCTCGCTGGTCACATCCGCCCGGACGGCGAACGCTTCGCCGCCCTCGGTGTCGATTTGGTCCACTGTGGCCGCAGCGGCATCGAGGTCGCGATCGACGGCGACGACGCGGGCCCCCTCACGCGCGAACAGGATGGCGGTAGCCCGCCCATTGCCGATCGTCTGCCCCGGTGTTTGCCCGGCGCCGACCACGATGGCCACCTTGCCGGTTAGTCGAAGACCACTCATCGCGATCCCTTCGCACACCATCACCGCCCGATGCCACCGACATCGAGATCGACCGCGAATTTTTCATATTATGAATGCTTGCATCATTTCGTGAAGGACAGTAATCATGGTCTCGCAGCACGTCAAGAACCGTCGTCCAGTCCCTGCCAACGAGGGAGCGCCAATCCATGGCACTGGTGCCGTACCTTTCCGAATCCAATCTTTCGGCGGTTGACCAACCGCTGCTGAAACGACCGATCAACCTCTTCCGCGCGCTCGCCAACAGCCCCGGCGCGCTGCGCAGTCATTCGGTACTCGGCGAATGGATCCGCTGGCACTGCGAGTTGGATCCTCGGTTGCGCGAGCTGGCCATTCTGCAGGTCGGCTACCTGACCTCAAGCCGCTATGAATTCAGCCACCACGTTCATATCGGGCATCAATTCGGCGTGACGGACGACGATATCCACGGACTCATCGCGGCCACCGCCGGTAACGAACACGGGCTGGGCGAGGTGGAAACGGCGGTGTTGTCCGCCGCCCGCCAGCTCACCGGCGGCACCCGGGTCGACGAGGACACGTGGGAAACGCTGACCCGGCATTTCGATCACCAGGGACTCGTCGATCTCGTCATGGTCATTTCCTTCTACAACGGCGTGGTCCGGATCCTTGAAGGGCTCCAGATCGATGTGGAACCGGAATACCAGCAATATCTCGATCGCTTTCCCCTCCCGGACGGCCGCGACGCGGAGCCGGAATCCCAGACATCGGCGTCACAGACCGGGAAACACCGGCAGAGGTAAGCCTGGCCGGAAATACTCGCTACTCATCACCTCCTCGCGCGATCCGGTCGCGCGCAACGCGGCGACGCTCGGTGCCGTCGCCCACCGCTGGGCTGATCGTTGCCACCGGGTGAGGGGCACCCGTGACCAACTAACTCGGTCACGGGTGCCCCTCACCCATGGGACCCGTGCGGTTCAACCGAGTTTCAACCCGCGCGAGACGGAACCGAGCCGGGGCTTTCACGATCCCGAGTCCGAGCCGCATTCGCATCCGACCCGCGCTCGGACGCCCGCGGTCACCGGCTTCGCCCGCCGGGGCGGTCGCAACAGCAGGAAAGCAACCGTGCCGAGCGCGGTGATCGTGGCCAGCGTGCCGAATGCGGCCGGGTACCCGCCGTCGCCGTTGGCGATCGTGGTCGCCAACAGCGGTCCGGACATCATGCCCAACGACACGAAACCCATGGACCAGCCGATGATGGTGCCGAACGAGGCGAGCCCGAAGTAATCGACGCGCAGCGAGTTCATGATGGGACCTCGAAGTCCCCAAGCCAGACCGTGGACCACCGCTACCGCCATGACGGCCGCGCCCGGCAGCGCGGCCATGCCGACGAGCACGGCGGTTTGCACCACCATGCACGAGATCGCGAGACGCCGTTTGTCGAAATGGTCTCCGATCATTCCGGTGATGATCTGGCCGACCAGTTGGGCCACGGACATCGCCGCCACGGCGACGCTGGCGACGGCCAGCGAGAAGCCCCGATCCCGGGTCATCAGCGGGATCAGGTGCAGGTTCACGGCTCCGACCGCCATCAGCGCGGAGCCGTGGCCCGCGACGAGCAGCCAGAAGGCCGATGTTCGCACCGCGCTGCGCAGATCGTGCCCCGATGCCGGAGTGGACGGCGCCTCGTCGCCCGCCGACACGTCGCCGGGCGGCGAGACATCTCCAGCGCGGTTGTTCGGCAGAACCGCACCCGAGACCAGGCCGATCAGCGCGATCGCTACCGCAACGGTCAGGAAAGTCGCGCGCCAGCCCATGAGCGTGAGAGACCAGACGACCGCGGGAACCAGCAGCCCGCCCAGCGCCACGCCGCTGGGTAGCAGGCCCAGTGCCAGAGTCCGGCGTTCGGCGAGGACTTGGACCACCGCGACGGTCAGCGGCGTCATGCCCGCCGCTGAGCAACCCAGCGCGATCACGCACACCGCCCCGACGAACAGCCCGCCCCCGTCCGTCTGACTGGCCAGCGCGCAACCGGCCGCCGTCACCGCCGTGCCGATCTGCGCCACGGTGCGGGTGCCGAGGCGGTCGCAGCACCAACCGGTCACCGGGGAGAGAACTCCGTTGCCCAGCTGAACAATCGCGAAACCGAGGGCGATCACCCGCGGATCCCAGCCCGTGTCCGCGGTGATCGCGACGAAGTACGCGCCGAACGCACTGATGATCAAGCCGTTCTGCAGGGTCAGCAGGATCGCGCCGCCCGCAACGACCCACCAACCGCTACGCCGCGATCCGTTCCGTCGCTGCTGCGCCGCCCCAGCCCGCATCACCGGGAGCCGCGCGGCATGGCGCTGGGGCGGGCAGCGCCGACCCGCGACGGCACATCGCGGGCGGCTGGTGATCGCGACGGGGTCCTGCCGGTGCGCGGTCCGAGGCCGGTGTGGGCCAGCATTCAGCCTCCCACCGAGGGTGTCGGCGCCGCTGGCACCCGCTCCGCGACAGGAGCGTCGAGGATCGGGTGATGGCAGGCGGCGAGCCGACCCGGTGCTACTTCGCGCATCTCCGGCACCTCGGTGGCACACCGCTCGGTGGCCCGCGGACAGCGCGTTCGGAACCGGCAGCCACTGGGCGGTGACATTGGAGACGGCATCTCGCCCGCGCCGACTTCGCCGTGGCTCGTCGTTTCCACGGACGGGATGGAGGAGACCAGCAGCCGCGTGTAGGGGTGCGCTGGTTCGTCGAAGACCGCCTCGGTGTCGCCGAGTTCGCAGATCCGCCCCAGATACATCACCGCGACGCGGTCGCTGATGTTGCGCACCACACCGAGGTCGTGCGCGATGAACACGAGCGTGAGGCCGTAGCGCCGCTTCATGTCTTCGAGCAGGTTGAGGATCTGCGCCTGGACCGACACGTCGAGCGCCGACACCGGTTCGTCGCAGATGAGCACCTCGGGGTCGAGCACCAACGCGCGGGCGATCGACACGCGTTGGCACTGGCCGCCCGAGAACTGGTGCGGTCTGCGGTCGGCCACCTGCTTCGGGTCCAGCCCAACCGCTTTGAGCACGTCCGGCACCACTGTGGACCGTTGTTCCTTGCGGCCCCACACCACCAGCGGATCACCGACGATGTCGGGAATCTTGCGCCGTGGGTTCAGCGACGAGATGGGATCCTGGAAGATCATTTGCATCTTCGACCGCACCTCGCGCATCTCCGCGGAAGACAACGTCGTGAGGTCACGACCGTCGAAGTGCACCGAGCCGCTGGTCGACCGGAGCAGCTGCATGATCGCCCGGCCCGTGGTGGATTTCCCGCAGCCGGACTCACCGACCAGCCCGAGGGTCTCGCCACGGCGCACGTCGAGGCTGATCCCGGACACGGCATGCACCGTGCGTCCGTCGTCGGCCGGGAACTCGACGACGAGGTCCTCCAGGCGGAGCACGACGTCCGCCTCCCGCGCGGGTGATGGGTCGATCGTCTCGCTCAAGACAGCACCGCCTTCTCGTCGACCGGCATGCCCGCCGCGGTCGCACCGCGCTCGATGTTCCGGCGCCGTGCGTCCTCCCCTTCCGCGCTGCCCAGCGGATACCAACATCGGAACGCGTGGTCTCCCGACTCGACGGCGCGCAGTGGCGGATCCTCGGTGAGGCACCGCTGCTGCGCGTAGGGACAACGGGTGCTGAACTTGCATCCCGGCGGCGGTTCGAGCAGGTCTGGTGGCTGTCCGGGAATGACGTGCAGCCGGACGTGGTTGGGACCCGTGATCGGCGGCACCGCGTTCATCAGCGCCTCCGTGTAAGGCATGCGTGGCGCGGCGAAGAGGTCCGCCGTCGGCGCGGTCTCCACGATCTTGCCCGCGTACATCACCGCGATCCGGTCCGAGCGGCTGCGCACCACCCGCAGGTCATGGGTGACCAGCAGCATGGCCATGCCAAGACGGGACTGCAGGTCGGCCAGCAAGTCGAGGATCTGCGCCTGGACCGTGACGTCGAGCGCCGTGGTGGGTTCATCGGCGAGCAGCAGGCGGGGGCTGTTGGCCAGCGCGATCGCGATCGTGACGCGCTGGCGCATGCCACCGGAGAGTTCGTGCGGGTACTGCCGCACCCGGCGCTCCGGCTCGGAAAGCCCCACCGAGCGGAGCAATTCCACCGCACGCGCCATCGCCGCTCGCTTGGTCACGCTCTGGTGGAGCAGGATCGACTCGGTGATCTGGGCACCGATCCGCTTCACCGGATTCAACGATGTCATGGGGTCCTGCAGGATGAGCGCGATCTCCGCGCCCCAGATCCGGCTGAGGCCGGGTCCGTCCAGGTCGGTCAACCGGGTGCCGTCGTAGGTCACCGTGCCGGACACCTCGGTGCCGCGACCGCCGGAGATCAGGCCCATCAGCCGCCGGGTCAGCACGGTCTTGCCGGAGCCGCTCTCGCCCACGACGGCCAGTACCTCGCCGACGCGAACGGTGAGCGAGACCCCGTCAACCGCGTGTACCGCGCCCGCCTTGGTGTGGAACCGGACCCGGACGTCCTCGGCCGTCAGGAGGTCCTGGGCCGCGGCAGGCTCCGCGTCGTCGACACGCCGTCCTGCCGTGCTCGTCGTCTGCGTCGATGGCTGCATCAAAGGTTGCTCTCCCTGAACTCGAACAACTTCCGGGTGCGCTCGCCGATGTAGTTGATGGACAGCACGGTCAGGAACATGACCGCGGCGGGGAACAACGAGATGTGCGGGTAGTCGATCAGCTCCGTGCGACCCGCCGCGATCATGCCTCCCCAGCTGGGCGTGGGCGGCGGGATGCCCAGACCGAGGAAGCTCAGCGAACCCTCCACGACGATGAACGTGCCGACCATGATGAAGGCGACCGCGGCGACCGGGAGCACGACGTTGGGGGCGATCTCCCGCGCGATGATCCGCAGTGGTCGGCTCCCGTACGCCCGCGCGGCCAGGACGAACTCGCGCTGGGTCGCCACCAGCGTCGCCGCCCTCGTCAACCGGATGAACGTCGGCACGGACAGCACCGCCAGGCCGAGGATCAGGTTGGTCAGGTTGGCCCCGAGGATGGCCACGATCGCGATCATCAGCACCAGGCCCGGAAACGCCAGCACGATGTCGGTGACGAGGGCCAGCACCCGTTCCGTCCGGCCGCCGAAGTAACCCGCGAGCATGCCGAGTGTCCCGCCGACGATCGCGCCGAGACCCACCGCGCAAATGCCGACCAGCAGCGACGTCCTGGCACCGTAGACGACCCGGGAGAAGGTGTCGCGGCCCAGGGTGTCGCCGCCCAGCCAGTGTTGCGGGGTGATCCCGCCGAAGACGTTCTCGTAGTCGGGCACCGCCGGATCCCACAGCGGCAGCAGGGGGGCCAGGACCGCGGCGAGGACGACCGCGCCGAGCCAAGTCCAGCTCAGCCACCAGCCCAGCGGGGTCCGAGCACGGTTGCGGCGCGTGGCCGCCTGCGGAACCGGAACGTCTTCCGCCGACGCGGCGGTGGAGGTCTCAGGCATCTCTTCGCACCCGGGGGTCCAGGACCAGGTAGACCAGGTCGATGATCATGTTGATGACGACGTAGGCGACCGCCACGAACAGCAGCGCACCCTGCAGGATCATGTAGTCCCGGTTGAACACGGCCTGCACGATCAACTGCCCGAGACCGGGGATCGCGAACAGGGTCTCCACGATCACCGTTCCACCGAGCAGTCGCCCGATGTTCACCCCGGACAGGGTGATCAGGGAGAAGGACGACGGCCGCAGCGCGTGGCGCAGCAGGATCGTCCGCGGGCTCAGCCCCTTGGAGCGGGCCATCAGGATGAAGTTCTCCTGCAGCGTCGAGATCATGTCCGAGCGCAGCAGTTGTCGGTAAACGGCAGCCTCGGCGATCATCAGCGTCAGGCACGGCAGGATGATCGACTGCAGGTTGGCCAGCGGGTCGTCGAAGAACGCGGTATAGCCGGTGGCGGGCAGGATGCTGGTCATCCCGCCCGCGAACAGCACGATCAGCACCATGCCGAACGCGAACTGGGGCATCGCGGCGGCGCCGAATCCCAGCGTCATCGACGTCCTGTCGAGCAGGCGTCCCGGGCGGTAGGCCGAGTACACGGCCAGCGGCACCGCGATCAACAGGGCCAGGATCTGCGCGATGATCGCGATCTCGAAGGACACCGGGATCCGTTGCGCGAGCGCCTCGACCACCGGCTGGCCGGTGCGGAACGACCGCCCGAGGTCACCCTGCACCACTCCGCCGAGCCAGTCCACGTAGCGCACCGGCAACGGCCGGTCGAGCTGCAACTCGACCCGCACCTGCTGCACCTGCGCGGGCGTCGCGTTGTCCCCGGCGACGACGACGGCGGCATCGCCCGGTAGCAGATCGACGACGACGAAAGACAGGAACGTCACCGCGAACAGCACGATCAGCAGGTGCACCAACCGTCGGCCAACGCGGCGGGCAACCACGCCACGGCGCCGGACCGGTACCTCAGCCGGGCCGGGTGCGGGCCGGGTGGCGTCCTCCGCCGGGATCGTTTCGCCCGCCGATGTCTTCGGGCTCGTGTCTGTCACGGTGGACCTCAACTCGACCGCGGTGGAAGGGCGACCACCAGCGGCGTGTCGGCGTCGACCGGGCCCAGTTCGCGAGCTCCGCCGGGGTCACCGATCGGCTGTTCGCGTCCGGGCAACACGTCGTAGAAGAACGCGGCGTTGTCGGCGAGGTGGACGGCCTCCTCGTCGGTTGCTTGCTGCTCGATCACGATCGCTTCGACCGGGCACTCGGGTTCGCACGCGCCGCACTCGATGCACTCGGCCGGGTTGATGTATAGCTTGCGGGCACCCTCGTAGATGCAGTCGACGGGGCAGACGTCGACACAGGTGCGGTCCATCAGGTCCACACAGGGTTCGGCGATCAGGTAGGTCATCGGACCTCCAATCGGTGGATACCCCGGCCGTCGGGCCGGGCGGTGGTCATCGGTCGAGCCAGGTCGTCGCGTAGAACATGTCGCGGGACCCGTAGCGGTCGATGCCCTTGACGTCGGCCTTGGTGATGGTGGACAGGTAGCTGCGGCTGAAGAACGCGACCGCGAGGTCGCCTCCCGCGATCAGCTCGACCTGCTGGTACGCCTGCTTCCGCACGGATTCGTCGGTGGTGCTCGCGGCCTGGTCCAGCAGGGCGTCCACCTGGGGATTCGAGTACTTGCCGTAGTTCGTGTTCGCGCCGGTGCGCAGCAGCCGCAGCGCACCGGGGTATGGGGAGTCGAACGCCCCCACCCAGGTCGTGAGTTCGAAGTCGTTGCTCTGCACGACCGACGAGGAGAACTGCGCCAGGTCGTAGAACTCGACCTTCACGTTGAGGCCGACCGCGGCCAGCTGCGCCTGGATGAACTCGGCGAACGGCCGTCGCGCCGTCGTCGTCTTGAAGGTGAAGTTCGGATTCCCTCCGCTTGCCTTGTACTCCTGGATGAGCTGTCTCGCCTTCTCCGGGTCGAACTTCGGCCACGCGTCCGATGCCGCCTGCGTGTGGTACGGGCTGTCGGCGTCGAACAGGCTGTCCGCGTGGACCAGTCGGCCGTTGTACTGACTCGCACCCAATGCGTTGAGGTCCAGCGAGCGGATGATCGCCTCGCGCATCCGGCGGTCGTTGAACGGCGCCCGGTTGAAGTTGAAGTACAGGTACTCGCCCGCGTTGCCCGGCCCGTAGTAGACCTTCAGCTTCGGGTCCTGGACGGCGCGGACCAACTCGTCGTTGTAGCCGCCGAAGATCAGGTCCACGTCACCGTTCTGGATCGACGCATACCGCGACTCCGTGTCCGGCAACGGCCGAAACTCCAACCCCTCCAAATACGGCTTACCCGCCTGCCAATAACCAGGATTGCGCTGCAAAACCAGCTTCGAATCCCGCACCCAACTGACGAACTGGAACGGACCAGCACCAACCGGATTGCTCCCGATGTCCGCACCGTACTTCTGCAACGCCGCCGGAGAAACGATCAAGCCGAGACTGCCGTAGGTGATCGGCTGGGCGAACACCAGGGGAAACGCTCCCGACGGCGACTTGAGCGCGAACTCCACGGTCGTGGGGTCGACCGCGCGCATGGACGCGATCTGCGCTGCGTAGGCGTGGGCGGGCGACGACGCCTTGTCGATGTGCCGCTGCACGTTGACGATCACCGCGTTGGCGTCCAAATCGGTGCCGTCGGAGAACTTCACCCCGGGCCGCAACGCCAGCCGCCACGTCATCCCACCGTCCGGGCTGTCCATCGACCGGGCCAGGTACGGCTCGGCCGACCCGTTGGGCGTCAGCTTCATCAGCGAGTCGTAGACGGCCATGGCGGCCATGTTCGAGTTCTGCACGGTCGGGTCGAAGCTGACGACCTCCCGGTCCATCCCCAGCAGCAGCGTCCCGCCGGATTTCGGCGTGCCTTCCGCGGCCAGGTCGGCGCCGAAGGGATTGATCGCCGCCAGCGGGGCGGCGTCGTTGCTCCGGTTCTTGCCGACCGCGCCACATGAGGCCACCAGGGCGAGGCTGAGCACGACTGCCAGTGCACAGGCCGCCCGCAATGGAAAACTTCGCAAACCCATCGTCGAATACCTCATCGTCTTGAGGACCGCGGTCCACGTTGACCGCGCTGTCGGCGGAGTCCGGCCGCCGGTGAACGTCACCGGTCGAGCCACGTCGTCGCGTAGAACATGTCGCGGGACACGTACCGGTCGATGCCCTTGACCTCGGGCTTGGTGATCGTTGACAGGTACCCGCGGCTGTACCAACCCAGGGCCAGGTCCTGGTTCGCGAGCAGTTCCACCTGCTGGTAGATCTGGTTGCGCTGGGCCGGGTCGCTCGTCGAGATCGCCTGGTTGAGCAGGTCGTCCATCTTCGGGTTGGAGTACTTGCCGTAGTTGCCGCTGCCCCTGCTGCCGAACAGCCGTTGCGCCGCTGGGTAAGCCGAGTCGAACGGCCCGCCGACCCAACTGGTCAACTGGAAGTCGCTGCTCTGGACCACCGACGAGGAGAACTGCGCGAGGTCGTAGTACTGCAGGTCGACCTTGACGCCTATCGCGGCCATCTGCGCCTGGACGAACTCGCCGAACGCGACCCGGTTCGGCGCGTTGGTCGTCTTGAACGTGAAGTTCGGATCTCCGCCCGTCGCGACGTAATCCTTGATCAGCTGCTTGGCCTTCTCCGGGTCGTAGGTCGGCCACGCGTCCGAGGCCGCCTTCGTGTGGTAGGGGCTGTCGTCGCCGAAGAGGCTGGCCGCTGGCTCCAACTGGTTGCGGTACTGGCTGGCGCTCAACGCCCTGATGTCCAGGCCCCTGATGATGGCCTCGCGCATTCGGCGGTCGTTGAACGGCGCCCGCGTGAAGTTGAAGTACACCCATTCCGCGCCGTTGCCCGAGCCGTAGTAGACGGTGAGATTCGGGTTCTCCGCGGCCCGCGACAGCTCCGTGATGTAGCCGCCGAAGATCAGGTCCACATCGCCGTTCTGGATCGACGCATACCGCGACTCCGTGTCCGGCAACGGCCGAAACTCCAACCCGTCCAAATACGGCTTGCCCGCCTGCCAATAACCAGGATTGCGCTGCAAAACCAGCTTCGAATCCCGCACCCAACTGACGAACTGGAACGGACCAGCACCAACCGGATTGCTCCCGATGTCCTTGCCGTACTTCTGCAACGCCGCCGGAGAAACGATCATCCCCAACGTCCCGGAGAAGAACGGCTGGGCGAAGCCCGTGGGGAACTCACCCGTCGGTTGCACCAGAACGAACTCGACGGTCAGCGGATCCACCGCACGCATCGACTTGATCCGCTCGGCCAGGGCGTGGGCTGGCGACGACACCTTGTCGATGTGCCGCTGCACGTTCACGATCACCGCATTGGCATCCAGATCAGTGCCATCCGAGAACTTCACCCCCGGCCGCAACACCAGCCGCCAAGTCAACCCGCCGTCCGGACTATCCATCGACTGGGCCAGGTACGGCTCGACCTTTCCGCCTGGTCCCAGCTTCATCAGCGAGTCGTAGACCGCACTGGCCGCCATGTTGGTGTTCTGGACCGTCGGGTCGAAGCTCACGATTTCCCGATCCTCGCCCAACAACAGCGTTCCGCCGCGCTTCGGCGTCCCTTCCGCCGCGAAGTTGCCGCCGTAGGGGTTGGTGGACTGAACCGTCCGCTCCTTGGCCTCGCTGTTCTGGCCCACCGCACCGCAACCGCTCATCGCCAGCGCTGCGCTGAGCACGACCACCACGGCTGTGACGGCCCCCGACAGGCGTGATCGCATCCACATCTGCAAACTCCTCATTGAGTTTCGACCGGCTCCGCGCTCCAGCACGGGTGGCTGGAACGCGGAGCGATGCCGGGGCCTCGGGCGCCGAATCAACCGCGGCACGCGGGAGGCGTCGGTGTTGGGCCAACGCATGGACCCGACTGGGTAGAGCCGGGCATGCGTTCGCCAGCGTGCCCGTGCGGGACGGGCTATCGCGTCAGGATCGGGTGGTCGGGGTGGACGCGGGGATTCCGTCGACGTCCATCTCTTGCACCAGCGGGTCGTCGTTGGTGCCCAGTATGCGCCAATCCTCGCCCTCTTCAAGGATCTTCTCGGCGGATCGGATGCTGCGGTAGTCGAGGTCGGGGTCGACCGCTGGCGGTTCGCCACCTTCGGCGACCTTCTTCGCCGCCGCGATCAGCAGCCGACGCATCCTGATGAGCGCCTTGTCGCTGGTGCCCAACCGTTCCTGCGTGCGGTCGTAGATCGGGCCCATCGACTCGGTGACCATCAGGTCCTGGCTGACGAACTCAGCGACACCCGAGAAGGTCCGGTGGCGCTGCTCGTCGCGGTCGATGCCGTAGTCGTTCTCGGCGGTGTACTCCCGCGGGATGATCCCGTTGCCGTTCACCTCGGCGCGGCCGAACTTGAACGGGGCCACCGAGAACAGGTTGGCGCCGCCGATCCCCTGCGGGTTCTCGACGTTCCGGCTGGTGAAGCTGTACCGCCAGCAGTTCTCGTCGTCGATCGGCACGAACAGGCCCTGCCTGCAGCCGAACGGCACGGTCGCGATCACCGTGTGGTACGGGTAGCAGAACGCGCTCATCCGCACGTGCGTGAAACCGTTGGGGGTGGTCCGGATCCCGACGTACTTGAACCCGTACCAGGTGTCCTCGACCTCCAGCCGCGGCGCGCGGTCGTGCGCCCAGAACTTCCAGGACATCGGGTTGGACGGATAGCCGGGCTTGTCGCTGCCGTCGTCCTGGATGTCCTTGACGCCGTTGAACTGGTGCAGCCAGGAGATGTGCGAGGTGTCGAGGTTGCCCTCCATGGCCTGCACCCAGTTGCACGTGGTGTGCAGCTTGGTGGCCGAGACGTGTTCCGGAGCGAGCGTCTCGGTGCCGAAGTCCCGGAACGGCGTCATCTTCTCCGCAGGTCCCATGTAGGTCCACACGATGCCGCCCGACTCGTGCGTCGGGTAGGACTTCAGCTGGACCTTGTCCTTGAACACGCTTGTCGGGGGCTCGCTCGGCATGTCGACGCATGCGCCACTCGCATCGAACTTCCAGCCGTGGTACGGGCAGCGCAGCCCGCATTCCTCGTTGCGTCCGAAGTAGAGGGAGGCACCGCGGTGCGGGCAGTTCTCCCCCACCAGCCCGACCTGGCCGTTGGTGTCCCGGAACGCCACCAAGTCCTCACCGAGCAGCCGCACCCGGACCGGGTCGCTGTCCGGTGTCGGCACCTCGCTGACGAGCAGCGCCGGGGTCCAGTAACGGCGCAGCAGATCGCCCATCGGGGTACCGGGGCCGACTCGGGTCAGGAGCTCGTTGTCCTGTTCTGACAGCATTGTCATCCTCTTTCCGGCGTCGTGGTGGACGGACGTCAGTGGTCGGTGGCGGCGAGTGGTTTCCGGCGCTGTCGTTCGAAGTCCCTGGCCTGACGCGCGCCGTCCGCCAGCACTGCTTGGCGCTGCTCAGTGCTGCGATCGGCTGCGGCATCGCGGCCGGACTCGCAGCGCGCTGGGCCGCGTGCGCGGTAGTTCGGAAAACAGCCCTGCATCGGCGGGGGCGCCAGTGGGCGCAGCGCGACATTCCGCACCCGTGGCCCGCCCTGCCGATCGTCACCGGCCAGATCAAGCGCACCCGCGATGAGCTGGCAGGACACCACTCCACGCGGCTGGTCGCCGTGGCATGCGACGAGCTCGTCCAGGTTGTGTTCCGAGCGGAGGACCGGTGGGACATTCTCGTTCACGGCGACTCTCTTTCTTCATATTATGAAGAGAGAAATCACTTGATGAACGAGCGTAATCACGTATCGACAAGGGCGTCAAGGAGGAAATGGCAGCCACGACCGACAACGGTGCAGAACCGTCTACTTCGGACATTCTGTCCTCCGGAACAAGATCCGCCGCCGTCGTCGGGAAGCACCACCCGATTGCTCCAGCGCCGGTTCGTGCACATGGCCTCGCCCCGGGCTGGAGACGACGCCGCTGCCCGAGGACTGGCCTCGTCCGGCCATCCGAGCAGGACTCCAGACGCCGGTGCGCGCCAGACCCCGACGGCCGATCTGGCGCACGATCATGCAGTCGCCCGGTTCGGACTGCCGCCGCCCGAGCAGGTGCCGCTACGGCCTCGCGTGCGGTGCGAGCGACCGCGTCGCCGATCAGGGCAATGCGGGTGCCGGTCGGCTCGCGGAGCGTGTTCCGGTCGACGCCTTACGCTCGGGGCTGTGCGATGGGCGTTGTCGGAGTGGACGGTGCTGGCGGTTTTGCGGGAGGAGCCGAGGCATGGCTTCGCCATTGCCGCGCTGACCGCGTCGGGCGGTCCGCTGGGGCGAGTCTGGCAGATTCCCCGGCCGGTGATCTACCGCGCGTTGGGCCGGTTGGAGGCCGCCGGTCTGATCGAGCCGCTGGCGGTCGAGACCGGTGGGGGGCCGCAGCGGACGGTTTACGGGTTGACCGACAGCGGCCGTGCAGCGGTCGACGAATGGTTGCGGCAACCCAGCGAGCATGTCCGGCAGCTGCGCTCGGACCTGCTGATGAAGCTGGCGTTGCTGGACCGCCGCGGGCTCGATCCGCGCGGTTTGCTGCGGGCCCAGCGGGTGGTGCTGGAGCCGATCGTGGCGGCGATGGCGGCCGAACTCGATCGCCGGGAGGGCTTCGACGCGGTCCTGTTGGCCTGGCGGCACCGGAGTGCCAGCGCGGCACTGCAGTTCGTCGACGACCTGATCGCCGGGGAACCTGGCGGGACCGGGGGCCGGGGTCATGCTGATCGTCCGGCACGGCGTCGAAGCCAGGATGGTGGTTGATCGCGCTCGGTCGCCAGCTCAGCCCACCGAGGTTCGGCACGGGACGGCGAAGCGTCGTGCGCAGCATTTCTAAGGATCGCGCAAAAGCGGATCAAATGATGATATTGATCCGCAGACAAGGATCAACAATGCCCGTTGATCCGCATCTGCGCCGTCGAGATAGCACCTGATGGAGGATATTGCGGAACCCGCATCAGATTTAGCGTGAGGTCATGGAGACACCGCCGTCGCAGGCGCCCGGTATCCACGGGGTTGAGATCCCGGCGCCGCGGCTACCGCTGCGCCCCGGCGAAGTGCTGATCACCGGCGACATCGCCCAGGACGGCACAATTCTGACCGCCGACTTGCACGCCCAGGCGGAAGAAGTCATCGACGTCCACTACGTCACCCGCCACGTGCACGAGGTCCACCAGGTCCAAGGCGTGCCGCTGCACCGGGTGTTGGCCGAGGTCAGCCTGCGGACCGACGACCACCGCAAGAAGGACCACCTCAGCTTCGTGGTCCTCGCCCGTTCCGAGGACGGCTACCGGGTCGTGCTGTCCTGGGCCGAGATCGCCCCCGACCTCGGTGCATGTGCGGCGCTGCTGGCCACCCGCTACAACGGGCAGATCCTCACCCGCCCCACGTTGGTCGTTCCGCACGACAGGCATGCCAACCGCTACGTGCGGAACATCCGCTGCCTCCAGTTGTCCAGAGTGGACTCCGCGTCGGCGACCTGAGGACCGCCCACCGCGTCACCGCCAGATCGATCACGCGCACCGGAATTCGAGTAGCGATTCGTCGCAGGATCCGCCCGAGTGGCGGATGTCGGCTCGGCGACCTAACGTGCGCAGGCACATCGCCGTCCGAGGAGTCTTGATGCGCCTGTCTACGCGAAACCAACTGCGCGGTACCGTCGCTGCGATCGACCCAGGGGCGGTGATGACCGTCGTCAAGGTCACCCTCGAAGGCGGCCAGCAGGTCGTCGCGTCCATCACCAAAGACGCTGCGGAGGACCTCGCCCTGGCGGTCGGCAAGCCCGTTACCGTGCTGGTCAAGTCGACCGAAGTAATGCTCGGCGTTGACGACTGAACTCCCAGCGGCGTCGGCCTTCGGCGAGCAACCGCCGTCTCGGTACCAGCGGCTCGTGGCTCATGCCCGGAGGATCGGATCTGGCGCGGGCGATGTCCGCGACCCGCTTTCGACCCCGGGGCGGTAGGTCGCCAGCAGCCTCCGAGCCGCCTCCGCACCATGCGGGGTCAGCAGGTAGAAACGACGACGGGCACGGTCCTGGTCCTGCCACGTTCCCGTGAGCCAACCTGCCTCCTCAAGGTGGTCGAGGATCGCGTGCACCGTGGCTCCGGATCGCATCGCCGCTTCCACCACCTCCCACCCGTGCAACCGAACGTCCTGGCGAAACGCCCGGTCGAGCACTTCCAGAACATCGAGCAGGGGTTCCGTCGCGGGCCTCCGCCACATCGGCGCCTCCTCTCGCCACAGACTAGTCACACTGAGACTAGCGGAACCCGGCCCGAAGAAGGTTGCGACACCGCTCCCACGCCGATTACGCGATCGCCGTCGCCGCACAGTCCACAGTCGACTCTTACCTCCCTGGCCGCGAGTGCCCAATCACGTTCATAGCGGCAGGCAGGTTGAGATCGGGCGCGGTGCCGCCGAACCGGCCACCGCGCCGCGCGGGAACCGACAGCTTGGCGGACCGGAACGCCGTTGGATCGATGACGCCGCGTCGACAGCACCACACAGCACCCACCCCTGACGAACAACCGCGGGACGGTCAGTGCCGAGCCGGAGCCGTCTCGCGCGTCGCCAGCACTACCAGCAGCGTCACCACGGCAGCGGCCATGATGTAGAACGCGGGTGCGGCGTGGTTGCCGGAACCGGTCACGAGCAGGGTGATCAGGAAAGGAGCGGTTCCACCGAAGGCCGCCACCGAGAGGTTGTAGCCCAGCGAGAAACCGCCGTATCGCACCCGCGTGGCGAACAGCTCGTTCATCGCCGCCAGCGTCGGGCCGAGGAATACCGCCAGGACCACCCCGAGCCCGATGTGCGCGAGCACCGCGAGGACCGCGTTGTCCTGCCCCATCAACCAGAACAGCGGGTAGGCCAGCAGCACGGCCGCCAGGCAGGACCCACCGAGCACCGGGCGGCGGCCGAAGCGGTCCGAAACCGCCCCCATCGCCGGGATGAGCGCGCAGATCACGCACATGCTGACCACGGACGACACCGAAGCGACGACCGCGGGGTAACCGAGGATCTTGGACTGGTGGCTCGGGACGTAGGTGAGGATCGCGTACAACGCGGCGTTCTGGAACAACGAGTACCCAGCCACGCTCAGGATCGCGCGCCAGTGGTACCGGACCGACTCCAGCAGCGGGTTGCGGGCCAGTTCGCCCCGTCCGCGCAACGCGACGAATTCCGGCGTCTCCTCCAGCCGCGACCGGATGTAGAGGCCGACGAGCCCGAGAGGTGCGGCGAGCAGGAACGGGATGCGCCAACCCCAGCCTGCGATCTGCTCGTCGGTGAGCCAGACGTTGAGCAGCAACACCACGACGGAGCCGAGCAGGAAGCCGAGGATGCACCCCATCTCCACCAGCGACACCAGGTAGCCGCGCCGCCTGGCCGGGGCGAACTCGGCGACGAACGCGGAGGCGCCGCCCATCTCCCCACCGGCGGAAAACCCTTGCAGCAAGCGCAAGAACACCAACATCGTCGGGGCTGCCACACCGGCGGCCGCGTATCCGGGCAGCAGCCCGATGCCCAGGGTCGCGCCGGAGACGACCATGATCACCCATGCGAGGGTGCGCTGCCGCCCGATCCGGTCGCCGAGGGCACCGAAGAAGATCCCGCCCAGCGGCCGGACCACGAACGCGGATCCGAACACCGCGAAGGAGCTCAGCAGCGACGTCGTCGGGTCCTCGGCGGGGAAGAAGACGGTGCCGATCGCGGTGGCGAGGTATGCGTAGACGGCGATGTCGAACCACTCGACCACGCTGCCGATGGTGGCGCCCAGCGTCGCGCGGCGCAGGACCGCGGCCGATACCGGCGCGTCGAGTTTCGTTTCGGCTGAACTGGCGGACACGGGACCTCCCGGAGGTTGGGGGAACCCGGCACTACGCCATCGGCGTGCCGCAGGTCACACGGGACCCTAGATTGTCGTCCGACGATCCAGCAAGGGTCATGGACGACTTCGGCCCCCGCGATCCGGGGTGGTGTAGCTGCCCAGCAGCTCTCGTTCGGCATCGCGCAGGTAGGTGTCGAGCAGGTCCGCCGCACCGTCGAGGTCGCCCGCGCGCACCGCGTCGGCGATGGCCGAATGCCGCTGCAGGAAGTGCTGGTGGAAGGCCGACGTGTCGTGCATGAAGGCGTAGGCGAGCCGGAATTCGGCGAGTACCTCGGTGATCAGGCCGTCCAGCCGCGGGCTTTCGGCCAGCCCGACCAGCGCCTCGTGGAAGCGGATGCTGGCCGCCGCCACCTGCGGCCACCGGCCCTCGCGCTCGGCTCGGCGACCGTCCTCGATCGCCGCGCTCATCCGCCGCAGGCCCGCCGGGGTGAGCACCTCCACCTGCCGCAACGCCGTGCATTCGACGACCCGCCGCACCCGGTACAGGTCGGAGATGTCGGCCCTGCTCAACTGGCGGACGAAGACGCCTCGGCTGAGCTCGTGCACGAGCAGGCGCTCCCGGATCAGCAACCGGAACGCCTCCCGCAGGGTGCTGCGGGAAACGCCGAGGTACTCCCGGACGCGTTCCTCCGACAGCCGGGTCCCCGGCTCGTAGCGGCCCTCGATGATCCCGGCGCGCAACGCGTCGGCCACCCTGCTGGCGCTGCTCTCCCGCGTCAGCCCGGCGGTCTCGGACCGCACCTGCGCACCGGTTCCCGTCGTCCCGCTGGGCCGCGCCGCCCCGTCGAAAACCACGTCTGCCACTCCACTCGGCCAGCCTCGATGCCGTCGACGATTATCCCAGAGCCTTGCCGAATCGTCCGACGATCCTTACCTTCGGGCTCATGTCTCGCGTGCCGGACGGAAGTCGCATGTCCCTCCCGAAGCTGCGCGTCGGTGTCGACATCGGCGGCACCTTCACGGATTTGTGCATTCTCGACGACGAGGGCATCGTCGCGATCGGCAAGGCGCTCACCACGCACGCCGAACCGGCCGCCGCGGTCGAGGCGCTGTTGCGCGACACGCTCGCCGCGCACGACCTCGACCCGGCCTCGGTCAGCACCGTGGTGCACGGCACGACACTGGTCACCAACGCGCTGATCGAACGAAAAGGCGCCCGCACCGCGCTGATCACCACCGAAGGTTTTCGGGACGTCGTGGAGATGGCCCGCGAACACCGCTACGACCTGTACGACCTCGAACTGGAGCTGCCCCGCCCGCTGGTGCCCCGTCACCTGCGGTTCGGCGTCCGGGAACGGATCCTCGCCGACGGCACCGCGGTTGCCGCGCTGGACACCGACCACCTCGCCCGGCTCGCCGTCGAGCTGGCCCGGGCGGGGATCGAAGCCGTCGCCGTCTCGTTCCTGCACAGCTACCGCAACCCCGCGCACGAGCGGCTGGCCCGCGAAGTGATCGCCGAGGTGGCGCCTGGCATGGAGATCGCGCTCTCCAGCGAGGTGAACCCGGAGATCCGGGAGTACGAGCGCACCTCCACCACGATCGCGAACGTCTACGTGCAGGCCCTGGTGGACGACTACCTGGCCGACTTGCGGCACCGGCTGCGGCGGCTCGGGCTGCGGCACGATCCGCTGATCATGCTGTCCAACGGTGGAGTGGCCACAGTGGACACCGCCCGGCGGTTCCCGATCCGGATGCTGGAATCCGGTCCGGCGGGGGGCGCGCTCGGCGCTGTGGCGTTCGGCCGGGCCGCCGACCGTCCCGACCAGATGGCCTTCGACATGGGTGGCACCACGGCGAAGCTGTGCACCGTCGAGGACGGCCGCCCGCTGGTGACCCACACGTTCGAGGTCGACCGCGTCTACCGGTTGCGCGCCGGTTCGGGGCTGCCGGTGCGAGCGCCGGTGATCGACATGATCGAGATCGGAGCTGGTGGCGGGTCCATCGCCCGGGTCGACCCGCTGGGCCTGCTCACCGTCGGCCCGGACTCGGCCGGTTCCGAACCCGGCCCGGTCTGCTACGGGCGGGGCGGGACCGCCTGCACCGTCACCGACGCCGACCTGGTGCTCGGCTACCTGGATCCGGAAAGCTTCCTCGGCGGCCGGATGGAGCTGGACGCCGCGGCCGCTTCCCGCGCCATCGAGGAGCAGATCGCCGAACCGATGGGGATCACCGTCCCCGAGGCGGCGTGGGGGGTCCACGCCACCGTCAACGAGAACATGGCCGCCGCGGCCCGGGTGCACGCCGTCGAGCGCGGCCAGGACCCCCGTCGGCTCGCGCTGTTCGTATCCGGCGGCAACGGTCCGCTGCACGGACCGGGCGTCGCTCGCGCGCTCGGTTCGCCCGCGGTGATCGCGCCACCCGCGGCCGGGGTCCTCAGCGCACTGGGTTTCCTGTCGGCGCCGATGTCCATCGACCTGGTGTCGTCCTGGCACGCCGAGCTCTCCACCGTCGGCACCGAACGGGCCCGGGAGCTGTTCGCCGCGATGGAGCGCGACGGCACGGCGATCCTTCGGGATTCCGGTGTCGCCGACGGCGAGATGTCGCACACCCGCAGCCTTGAGATGCGGTTCGTCGGCCAGGGCAGCGAAATCGAGGTGCCCGTCCCGCCGGTCGGCCCGAACTGGCACGCGCAGGTGCGCCGCAACTTCGCCGAGCACTACCGACTCCGGTTCGGCGACGTCGCGCCGCGCGACGTCGCGGTCGAGGTGCTGACCTGGCGGCTGACCACCCGCGGACCCGAACCCGATGCGCGGCTGCGGCTGCGCCCCACCGGCGACTCCCGCGATGCGTTGATCGGCCACCGCGCCGCGTACTTCCCGCAGTCCGGCGGCTACGTCGACACCCCGGTCTACGACCGCTACCTGCTGGCGCCGGACTCGGTGCTGCGCGGCCCAGCCCTCGTCGAGGAGCGGGAGGCGACCCTGGTGCTGGCGCCGGGCATGCGCTGCCGAGTCGGCAAGGACGGCGGCATCGTCATCGAACTGCGGCCCGAGGAGGCCCCGTGAGTGACAATTTCGCCCGCTCGCGAGGCCGACCGGGTGCGGGTGTCCCGCAAAACACCGTGGAGGCCCCGTGAGTGACAATTTCGCCCGCTCGTGGGGCCGACCGGGTGCGGGTGTCCCGCAAAACACCGAGGAGGCCCCGTGACCCACCGGCATCTCGATCCGATCGTCGTCGGACTGCTCGCGAACCGGCTGCACTCGCTGCTCAACGAGCAGCAAGCCGCGCTGGTCGGGACCGCCTTCAGCCCGGTGGTGCGGGAGTCGCTGGACCTGGCCTGCGCGGTGTTCGACTCGCGGGGCCTGATGATCGGCCAGTCCACCGGCGGCACCCCCGGCCACATCAACGCGATGGCCACCGGCATGCGGCACGTCACCGCCGCCTTCCCGCCCGACGCGCTGGCCGACGGGGACGTGCTGATCACCAACGACCCGTGGATGACCTCCGGGCAGATCAACGATCTAACCGTGGCGACCCCGGTGTTCCGCGCCGGGCGGCTGGTCGCCTGGTTCGCCAGCTGCTGCCACGCTCCGGACATCGGCGGGCGGATCCTGTCCGCCGCGGCCACCGAGGTCTTCGAGGAGGGCCTGCGGCTGCCCATCCTGAAGCTGCGGCACGCGGGTAGGCCGGACCCGGTGCTGGAGCAGATCATCCGCAGCAACGTCCGCACCCCGGACGAGACGATGGGCGACATCTACGCGCAGGTGGCCGGGAACGAGGTCGGGGCGCGAAGCCTGCTGCGGCTCATGGACGAGTTCGAGCTCGACGACGTCGACGAGGTCGCGGCGGAGATCATGCGTCGCTCGGAGGCGGCGTTGCGCGCCGCGCTGACCGACCTGCCCGACGGGGACTACACCGGCCAACTGCGCACCGACGGCTTCGGTGACGAGGAATTGCGCCTGCGGGTCAAGGTCACGATCGACGGTGATTCGGCCACAGTGGACTACGCGGGCTCCTCACCGCAGTCGCGCTACGGCGTGAACGTGGTGCTCAACTACACCCACGCGTACACGTCCTTCGCGTTCAAGGCCGCACTCGCCCCGGAGGTTCCGCACAACGCGGGTTCCTTCCGGCCGATCGAGGTGACCGCCCCGCGCGGCTCGGTGCTCAACTGCGTCGACCCGGCACCGGTCGCGTCCCGCCACCTGGTCGGCCACTTCCTGCCGAGCCTGCTGTTCGAGGCGCTGCGTCCAGCGCTGGGCGGCCGCCTGCCCGCGCCCAGTGCCGACGCCCTGTGGATGACGGTGTGGCGGGGAGCCGACGCCGACGAGGAGGAACCGTTCACCCTGACCGTCTTCGGCGCGGGCGGCAGCGGCGGTCGACCGCGTCAGGATGGGCTGACCACCACCGGATTCCCCACCGGGGTGCGCGCCGCACCGACCGAGGTGTTGGAGGCGTTGACGCCGCTGGTGCAGCAACGGCGGGAGCTGCGCACCGACTCCGGCGGGCCCGGCCTGCACCGAGGCGGGCTGGGGCAGGTCGTGGATGTCGGCCGCCGCGGCTCTTCCGGCTGGAGCGTCAACGCCAACGTCGACCGGGTGCTGCACCCCGCCCTGGGTGCCGAAGGCGGAAAGGCGGGCGCGGCAGGGGAATTCGTCGACCTCACCACCGGCGAGGCCCTGCCGCGCAAGCAGCTCGTGCGGTTGGCACCCGAAACCCTCGTGCGGCTGCGGTTCCCCGGTGGGGGCGGCTTCGGCGACCCGCTGCGGCGGCCGGTGCAGCGGGTGCTGGACGACGTCGTCAACGGATACGTCGGCATCGACGCCGCCCGCGAGCACTACGGGGTGGTCATCGACTACATCGGCCCACCCGATGCACTGGTGCGTCCCCCGAGCTCCTACCGAATCGACGAGGAACGCACCCGCGCACTACGCGCCACGGACCACCGGACCGGAGGTGACAAAGTGCGGTAGGGCGATGGCTGCTCGACCACGTAGCGGTACACGCCCGGTCCGGATCCGTGCTCGGTCACGTGCCTGGCAAACCGGGCTGGATTCCCTTGGTCCGCACCAACTTTCGCAACGCTCAACGGAACGTCGTGTCATCGCTTGGTTCCTTCGTGTGCGCTGTGCGCGAGGGCATGGCGGAACGGCAGCGCGAGGAAGAGCGCGACGGCGACGAGGGTGCCGCTGGCCCAGACGGGTCCGAGCTCGGCCAAGCCCGTGCCCAGCGTGGCGGCAGCGATGATGGGACCGGCAGTCGCTCCGACGTTCAAGGCCGCGGTCGCGTAGGAGCCTGCCATCGTCAGCGCGCCCGCGGCTTCGTAGAGCACCCGCGCGATCAGGGTGCTCCCGACAGCGAAGGAGAGCGCACCCTGGATGAAGGCCAGCAGCAGCAAGGCCACCGGTTGGTAGGCGATTAGGCCGAAGGTGACCCAGCCGCCGAGTAGCAGCGGCCCGCCAGCTGCGATGACGACGCCGGGATGATGGTCGGACAACCGCCCGGCGACGGTAACGCCGACGAAGGACCCCAGACCGAACAGCACCAGCACGATCGAAATCCACAGGGGGCCGAGCTCGGCGACATCGGTGACGATCGGAGCGAGGAAGGTGAAGCTGCCGAAGGTGGCAGCGTTGACCAGCGCGCCGAGCAGCAGGACCAGGATCAGCCGTGGCCGCCGCAATTGCGCCAGCTCCCGACGCAGATCCGGGCCGCCCGCGTCGTCGAGTGGTCCGGTTCCAGCGGGAACGCCACGGATCACCCCGAACGCGGCAGGTAGGCACAGCAGAGCAACCACCCAGAACGTGGCGCGCCAGCCGAGCAGCGTCCCCAGCAGCGCACCGCCCGGCACGCCGACGACGGTGGCGACCGTGGTACCCGTCAGCAGGACCGCCAGGGCGCGGCCCTTCCGGTCGGCGGGGACGAGATCAGCGGCGGAGGTGAGCGCGACCGCCAAGAAACCAGCGTTGGCCAGAGCCGCGAGGATTCGGGTAGCGAACAGCACGGTGAAGTTCTCGGTGACCGCACCGGCGACGTGCGCGGCCAGGAACACGCCGAGGAAACCCACCAAGCTGGACCGTCGCGGCCACTTGCGGGCAAGTCCCGCCATCAGTGGGGCACCCACAACCATGCCGATCGCGAAGGCCGATGTGAGCAGACCCGCCGTGGCTACCGAAACATCGAGACTCGCGGCGATGTCCGGCAGCAGACCGGCGAGCATGAACTCCGAAGTTCCCATGGCGAACACGGCCACGGCGAGCAGATAAATAGGCAGAGGCATCGAACAACTCCGGGGTGATGAGAGATCGGATGAACGTCTCGTCACCGCCGGTCAGCGGCCCAACACTGCTGTCACTCCCCTGCATCGAGCAGGGGGACAGGCCTTCGAGATTCAGTGATTCAGGGGGCTGACGGGGTGACCGAAAGCCCCCACCCTGGATGCCTCTGGACTCGACACGTCACGCACCATACCCACCCGGCGCCATGCCGGTCGCACCGGCTCCGGACGGCGTCATCGCTGCGTCACCAACGTTCCGCCCCGCGGGCCCCACGCCGGTGAGCACGTGGGTGAAGGCAACCCGGCCACAGGGCTGCTCCGCAGTCCGAGCACCGGCACTTGGGTCCCACCGGTTACCGGCGGCCGGTTGACCAGGCGATCCGCGTCTGTGCCGAACTCGACCGAGGACGACGATCGGGATTCGGGCCTTAAGGCCCTGACCACTGCGGAGCAGCCCGCGCAGCCTGAAGCCGTCGCCGGACGGCGCCGAAGACATCGCGCGCCGGTGATCTGCGATCACCACATCGACAAGGGGGCCCGCAATGCGTTGGATGTGCACCGTTGCGGCTGCATCCGCAGTGATCGTCGCGCTGATCCACGCCCTCTACGCGTCCGAAGTCATGGAAGAGGCGTTCTACGTGGGAATCCTGTTCATCGTCGGCGCGGTCGTGCTGCTGTATGCGGCGGTCATGCTGCTCTACCGGCCCTCGTTCCTGCCGTGGCTGCTCGGCGGCTTGGTGAACGCGGGCATGTTCGTCGGTTTCATCCTCAGCCGCACCACGGGGCTACCGGGATACCGGGAAAGCGACTGGGATACAGCGGGCATCGTCTCGATGGCGCTGGAGGCGGTCTTCCTGATCACCTGGGCAGTGACCAGCGGCGTGCTTGACCATGTCATCCCCACCCACCGCGGCCGCGCAGCCCCCCAGTGACAACCCACCGCAGGGGCCAGCGGCCCGCCCATTGCGTACTCCAAATCAGCGTCCACACAGGGGCGAAAGTCCCTAAATCCTGAGGATCAAAACCCGGAAATCCAATCGAAGTGCCGCGCGGAGCGGCCGTGCATTCTTCGGGCTGGCGAACATCGCGATGCGCAGGCCGCCGAGGCCGCGGTGGTACGTCGCTCCGCCAAGCCTTTCCGACATGTCGTCAACGTCGTTGCCAGGGCCACCGGCCCGTGATCTCCAGTTCGAGCGAGAAACTCAGGACCGTACGGATGGCCACGATCAACGCGAGCAGCCCAACACCTGCGTACGTGGGTGAGACCGCCACGGTCCGGATGATGTCGCCCGCGACGAGGAACTCCAATCCCAGCAGAATCGACCGCCCCAGCCGACGGCGGTAGGCACGGTAAACGGCCGCCTGCCGTCGGGACAGTCGGAAAACGGCGTGGCCGGTCGCCACCACCGCTCCCACCACGATCACCGCCACGCCCATCGCGTCGACGACCATGCCCACCAGTTCGACGACGTGCTGGAACTCCACCGCTCCTCCTCTGCCTCCCCCGGGGCCCGCGCCACCCAGCCGCGTCCACCACCGAGGCCAAGCGTGCGCGCGAGCTCGCGCGCACGCTCGCCGACCAGGCCCGAGACGGCACCGCCCGCATGCCATCCACCACGACTCGCCGGGCGGTTTCCGCCAGCACGCAACGGGTACCCGTTGTCGCAGCGCAGCGTGGAGTCACGAACAACGACAACGGCGCACCCTTCGTCAAGGACGCCACCGCTGGACCTCGGCATCCGGACTGGGGCGACGGCTACGAGGCGGCGATCATCAACTACCGATTCCTCGCCCATTCCGTGCCGTCGACCAAGCAGATCGTCGACGACGTGCTCCAGTAGGCCCCCACCAGCGAACCGCCCCGAAACTACCGATTCCTCGCCCATTCCGTGCCGTCGACCAAGCAGATCGTCGACGACGTGCTCCAGTAGGCCCCCACCAGCGAACCGCCCCGAATTCGGCGCGCAACCAGATCCACGTTGGCCAGGATCGCCGGGCGGAAGTCCTCGTCGGGACCGTGCAACCAGCTCAGCACCGGGGCGGTGATGCCCGCGCCGCGGAGTTGGAGGGCCTCCGCGGTGGTGGCGACACCGAGCCAGCTCGCTCCGTGCGCCAGCGCGGTCCGTGCGACGGGCACCATGCCGTGGCCGAAGCCGTCCGCCTTCACCACCGCCATGACGGCGGCCCCAGCCGCACTGGAGATCAACTCGGTGTTTTCCGCGATGGCGTCGAGGTCGACGACCGCCTCGGCGTTCACGGCACCTCGCGACGTGCCTGCTGACCTCGCTCGCGTCGAGGGCGGGCCGGGCACGGTCATGGGATCCCCCGGGGTGAGTCGGCGCGCTGGTGGCTCATCTGCGGTTCAGTCGTGGTGGCCCCGTTCAGGTGCCTGTCCGGTCGGCGTGGCCGCGATCCCGGATTGGACTCGGCGCGGCGATGGGAACGGTCGGCTGGTCGAAGCCGTTGCGGGACAGGCGGTTCCTGACCGCCTTGGCCGGGCGTTCGAGCTGGCGTTTGAGCAACGGCGCGAGCGGCTTTTCCACCGCGCGGTGGAGGACGGTGGCGACAAGGCACATCAACGCGACCGTTCCGAAGAGCAGCACGTACGGGTTGACCACGTCCTGGAGCATCCCGAAGACGATGAAACCGATGTGGACGTGGACCAGGTAGAGCGGGTAGGTCAGCAGGTAGAACCGCGGCTCCGCCCACAGCGTCCAGTACACGACATCGACGCTGGCGACCCCGAGCGGGGAGTTGAACATCGTCATGTTGGCCAGGTACTGGACCGGCGAGACCGGGAACAGGTCGGGACTGAACAGAACCGACACGATCGACGTGAGGGTGACCGCGACCCAGTACGCCGGGTACAGCCGCACGATCCGCGATATCACGAACTGCTCGGGTTTGCGGTTCAACGCGCTCATCAGGACGACGAACCCGCTGATCACGAAGAACAGGTCGACACCGAGGTATCCGTACCTGGTGAACTCACTCGCGCTCGGGAAGTCGACCTCGGTCAAACCCTTGCCGAATCCCGAGAAGGTGTAGTGGTAGAACACCACCGCGAGGGCTGCGGTGATCCGCAGCAGATCGATCTCGTGCAGTCGAGCGGGGCGTCCACCTGGAGGTTCGGTGATCGACCCGCGATCGGGAGCGGGACTACCTCCGCTGTGTCTCATGAATCTTGTCTTCTTCGCTGGTTGCCTCGGAATGTGGAACTCCGCGAGGAGCTGCTGACGCGCGCCCACTCCACCGTCTACATGGGAATCTCCCGGCCACCGATGATTCACGATCAGCGCCAACGGAATCAAGAATCGTGGTCCTCGTTTGCCTGAACCGTGCAAGCCGTTGCCCGAAAGAACCGAAAGTTCCAACTCGCGGAAGCGCCGTGAAATCAGGCCATTTCCGATAATTCAACTCCCGTGGACAGCCAGCGGAACACAGGGAATCCACAAGTCCACAAAGGATGTTCTCCGAATTCCGCGGAAATTACAACAGGAAAAGCCGAGTTGCGAACGGGTCGATCCGACCGGCCCAAAATCGTGGCATGCGCCGAACTGTCGTGAATCGTGCCGGGTCGGTCGCCACGACCAGGCACAGCACCGTCGACAATTCGTGCTCATACGAGCAGATGGCGACGATTCATGCTCAAACGAGCACTTTTTCAAACTGGGTTCGCTTATCGGACATCGTATTTCGGCGAATCCGTTAACCCGCCGTCACAGAACCCGCCGCCATTCAGGAGTATGGTTCGCGCGCAGAGGTGATTGGTCGAGGACCCGGGGGGATCCGATGACAATGGCCGGACTCAACATCGAGTTGCTCGGCCCGGTACGAGCCTGGCGGGGCAACGATGAACTCCCGCTCGGTTCGGCCCACCGCCGGGCGGTCCTGGCCGTGCTGGCGACCTACGCCAACCGCACCGTCTCGCGGCAGGAGCTCATCGACGCGGTGTGGGGCGAAACTCCCCCGGCCAGCGCCAAAGGCAGCATCTACACGTACATCTCCGACATCCGCCGCGCACTTGAGCCCGGGCGCTCGCGACGCTCCGCCCAACTCGTGACCTCCGTTGGGTCCGGTTACTGCCTGCAAATTCCGCGCGAGGCGTGCGACGCGCACCGCTTCACCGACTACCGCGAACGCGCCCAAGACCGCTGGGCCCGCCAGGACGCCAGCGGCGCCATCGAGATGCTGAACTCCGCTTTGGACCTGTGGAAGGGCGAGGCGCTCTCCGGTGTTGGCGGCCCATTCGCCACCTCGCAGCGAGCCCGGCTCACCGAGCTGTGCCTCACGACGAAGGAACAGCGCGCCGAGATCATGCTCTCCACCGGAGGACATGCCGACATCGTCGCGGAACTCTCCGTGCTGGCGCGCGAACATCCGTTGCGCGAAGGGCTGCGCGGTCTGCTGATGCTCGCGCTCTACGGGTGCGGTCGGCAGAGCGACGCCTTGGCGGTTTTCCGCGATACCCGCCGGACGCTGATCGAGGAGCTGGGTACCGAACCAGGGCAACGGCTGCGCGAATTGCACGGGCGCATCCTGGCCGATGATCCGGCGCTCACCCGCACCACGACTCAGGGTTCTGCCGCGAAGCCGACACCGCCCAAGGCCCCGTGTGCCGAGGCCCCGTGTGCCGAGGCCCGGCAGCCGAGCAAGCCCGAGCAGTTCGTCGGCCGAACCGACGAGGTGGCCATCCTGCGCAATGCTGTGTCCCGGGTCCTTGCCGGACATGGGCAGTCGATACGGGTCGAAGGACTGCCCGGTGTCGGGAAGTCCTGGCTGCTGGCCGAAGGACTCGCCGGGGCCGCCGATTCCGGCTGCCAGGTGCTCTGGGGCGGGTGCGACGAGATCGACCAGCCAGCCGCGCTGCGCGTCCTGCTGGAATGCTTCGGGGTGGAAGCGAACTCGCCCGATCCCCGGCGTGCCTCGGTCGCCGCCGAACTGGGCGACGGCGCGCGCGGTGTCCTGGTTGGCGCCGATCGCGTGCAGGCCGCGGTGTACGGACTTCTTTCCCTGACCAGCGAGCTGTGCGCGGACGCACCGCTGATCTTGGTGCTCGACGACCTGCAATGGGCCGACGACGCGACCCTGTTGGTCTGGCAACGCTTGCGCCAAGCCAGTCGGCGGCTGCCGCTGTTGCTCATCGGGGCCTGCCGACCCACACCGTGGCGGCCCGAACTGCAACGACTCCGGGCCCGCTCCGAGGCCGAAGTGCTCCCGCTCGGGCCCTTGCCGGAGTCGGCGGTCTGCGAACTCGCCGAGAAGATCGTCGGGCTACCGGTCAACGCGAAGTTGCGGAAGCTGGTCCACGGCGCGCGGGGCAACCCCTTGTACGCCCGGGAGATCGTCAACGGTCTGCTGCGTTCGGGCTCGATCCGCTTCACCGACAGCCGAGCAGCGGCGGATCCCGCGCTGGGCGAGGTGGTTCCGGATGCCGCGCTGTCGGCTGTCGCGAGCCAGTTGCCGTGCTTGTCCAACCCCGCCGTGGAATTCCTGCGGTGGGCGGCTTTGCTCGGCGAGCGGTTCTCGCTGATCGATGTCGCGACCGCGCTCGGCAAGGTGGCCTCGGAACTGAACGGAGTGGTCGACGAAGCTTGCGCCGCCGGGCTGTTGGAGGAATCCGGCGATCTCCTCGCTTTTCGGTACCCCGTGGTACACCAGGTTTTCTACGCCAAGATCCCCAAGGCGGTGCGGCTGGCGCTGCACCGGCAGCTGGCAGAAGTTCTGGCCAAGGCCGGTGCGCCCGCCGCGCGGGTCGCGGACCAGTTGTTGGCGGGGCCGGAGACGGCGGACTCCTGGCTGGTCGACTGGCTGCTGGTCAATGCCGCTGACCTGGCCAAGACCGCACCACACACCGCGACGACCTTGTTGCGCGCCGTGCTCAATCGCAGCTCAGTACCCGATGCGGCGCGGGAACGCTTCGCGGCGATCTTCGTCAGGCTGATGTTCTCGCTGGGCCGCGTGTTCGAGAACGTGGCGCAGTACGTGTTGGCGCACACCGGCGATAGCTTGCTCGCGGCGGAGATGCGCTTGGTCCTCGGCTATGTGCGCTACCGCAAGGGCCACTTCGGTGCGGCGCTCCGCGAGATCCGTCCGGCCATGCGGGACAACCGCGTTCCTGCCACGTGGAAGAACCGGTACCGGCCACTGCTCGCCGCCTTGGATCCCGGGGACTGCGGCGAACACGCGGATGCGCAACCGGTTGACGGACCGCCGGACGCCTTCACCTCGGTGCCCGAACTGACCGACCTGTGGCAGTTGGCCCTGAACGACACGCTGGTTGCGCTGCAGAGCCTCGACCACCTCGACGATCCGTTGGGAGCGCTGCGAGCTGCCGAGCACTACGCGACATCGCACGCGCTGCCCGGTGAGGTGTCCATCACCGCCGCCGTGCACTACTACTGGCTGGGGATGTGGGACGACGCACTCGGCAGGGTCAGCGCGGTGACCGAATGCGCGCAGGAGAACGAATCCTACTTGCTGGCTCGGCCAGGTGCTTCCGCGATCGTGCGAGGAGTCGCGGCGCTGATCGCCGCACGCCGCGACGACCAGGATTCGGCGCTGGCGCATCTGCACTCGGCTGGGCAGTGGTCGCCGGATCGCGTGCTCCGTTTCCAGCCCGGTGGCGATTTCGTGCTCGTGACGCGATCCCTGCTGGCCGAACAGCAGGGCCGGTTGCCGGAGGCGCTGGACTGGCTCACTCCCCTCCTCGAACCGGATTTCGCGCCGATGACGCATCGGTACCGGTGGCTGCCCGGCTTGGTCCGGTTGGCGTTGCGGCTGGGCGATTCGGAGCGGGCCGCGGCCGCATTGCGGGTGTGCGAGTCCGAGGCCAGCGACGCCCCGTCCCTGGCACGTGCGGCCGCGGCTCTGCACTGCCGGGGACTTCTCACCCGCGACCTCGAATACATCTTCACCGCAGCAGACCACTACCGGCGTGTCGGGCGCGTGATCGATCTCGCCGCTGTCGAGGAGGATGCCGCGCTCCTCCTCGCGGAACGCGGTCTGCCCGACGAGGCCCGGGCCGCGCTGGCGTCCCCGCTCTCGACCTACAACCGGATAGGAGCGTTCTGGGACCTTCGGCGCGCCGAGGCCCGGATGAGCCAGTTCAGCACCCGGCACGACCGCTTCCGGCACAGCACCGGAGACCCAACGGACAACGGCGCTCTCGCCGAGTGGTGCGATCCCGCGATGACGCGAAACATCCAGTCCGACAGGGGAATCGCCAGCTCGCCTTCGAAGTGTCGCGCATCCTGACCAAACTCGACCTGCGCGACCGGGTGCAGGCGGTGGTGCTGGCCCACCGCACCGGCCTGGTGGCGCCGCGCTGACGGCTGTCCCCCGAGCGAGCTACCCGCACTGTCCACCGCAGCGCGATGTTCTTCCCCCGCCCCGGCCATGGCGCCGTCCGCGACGGCGCGGTGACCTACCGCGCAACGGGTTCCAGGAAAGGGGCAGTGACCGTGGGCACGGTCGGGTAGCCAGCTCAGCCCCGGAAACGTCCTCCGCGGGAGTCGTTTCCGGGGCTGGGCTGGTCGTGGTGGAGTTCCGCTGGAAAGCGTTCCGATCGGTTAGAAGTTCGTCCTCACGGGCTTCCCGGCTTCCTAGGAGCCGGATTTCGGCGGCTCGGTCAGATCGAGGTCATCGGTATCCACGGTGTACTGCTCATCACCCGGATTGACCATGTGCAGCGGGAGCCCGGTCAACGGTGTCTTCCACTCCTCCGGGTTCTTCCAGTCCTCCCAACCACCCTGGTTGTTCACCGGTGTGGAACCGACATCCTGGACCGGGGTGTTGCCAGCGCCAGGCTCGGGCGTGGGCTCGGGGTCCAGCGGCGGCGCCTCGTCCCACTCCTGCCACGTATTCGCACTCGAATCAGACCCGGACTGCGACGGCGTGCCCTCCGGATCCAACGGCGGAGCCTCATCCCACTCCTGCCACGTGCTCGCACTCGAATCAGACCCGGACTGCGACGGCGTGCCCTCCGGATCCAGCGGCGGCGCCTCGTCCCACTCCTGCCACGTATTCGCACTCGAATCAGACCCGGACTGCGACGGCGTGCCCTCCGGATCCAACGGCGGAGCCTCATCCCACTCCTGCCACGTATTCGCACTCGAATCAGACCCGGACTGCGACGGCGTGCCCTCCGGATCCAACGGCGGAGCCTCATCCCACTCCTGCCACGTATTCGCACTCGAATCAGACCCAGACTGACCGCTCTGCGGCGGCGCGTTGCCGGGGTCGGGTGTCGAGCCGCCGGTGTTGGTGTTGGAGTCCGGTGCGTTGAAGCCGGGGGTCTGCCCCGGGGCGGAATCGAATGAACCGGTGGGCGTGTTGCCCTCCAGGCCCGATTTGTAGCCTGCGGCCGCGCCTAGGCCACCACCGATGGCGCCACCGAGCGCCGCGGAACCGAGGGACTGCTCGTTGTGCTCGCTGCCCTGGAACTGGTTGTTCAGCGCACCGCCCATCACACCGCCTGCGGTGCCACCGGCCATGCCGCCCAGCATGGAGCCGCCCCAATCCGCCTTGCCACCGAGGCCCGGGGACTTGTCGGAGATGGGCTTGATCACGTCGTCGAAGATCTTCCCGCCGAAGTTCTTCGCGATCCCGCCGAAAACACCGCTGGCGATCCCGCCACCGATACCACCGGCCACACCGGAGAGGGCTGCTGCGCCCGTCTTGCTGGTGTCCCATTCCTTCCGGTCGCCCGCCGCCATCTGGCCGACCTGGATGGCCCCGTCGATGAAGAGGTTGACGCCCAGGTTGATCACGATCTGCTTGATGATCTCCTGGATCATCTTCAACAGAGCCTGCATGATGGCGCGCACCACGGTCTGGGTCGCGGCCTGCGCGGCGGGGATCGCGGCCGTGCTGGCGCCGAAGGTGACGACGGCGAGGGCCAGCATCGCGGCGATCTGGGCGAACAGCAACGCCAACGCCGTGATGATGCTGATCTTGGTGTACTCGACTTCGAGAGCGACGTTGTCGCAGGCTTCGCTGAGTTTCTCGCACAGCGTCTGGAGCACCACCAGGGGAGCTTCCTCGCCTTGGCTGAGGCTGTCGCCGTACTTCTTGAACGCTTCGGCGGTCTGCCCTTCCATCGTGCTCAGCGCGTCCTTGACTGCGGCCTCGGTATCACCGAGCACCGACTCCACCTCGTCGGCGCACTTCGCCCAGGCGTCCGCGAGCCGCCGCAGGGCGTCCTCATCTCCCTGGGGGAAGTCCGCGCCCACGACGACCGAGGCGAGTTCCTGCAGGCCGGAAGGCATCGTGATGGTCATATCGCACTCCCCGCGTTGTCAATGTTCTCGGCGGAGCCTTCGTCGTCCGATTGCCACTGGTCAGCGGTCTTGTCCAGCTCGTCCTTCGTCGTGTCGAGGCTCTTCACGAGGAACTCCCGGCCCTTGTTCACTTCGTCGAGGGCCTTGGTGTACTCGGTGTTGAACTGCGTGCCGGGCTCGTCGTCGCCCCAGCACGGGCCTTCGGCATCCTGCACGACCTTGAGGTCCTCGAAGGCTTTGCTGAGCTTGTCGGCGGCAGCGGCGAACTTCGGCGACCTCGCCCGCAGGGCTTCGGGGTCCACCTTCATGCCATCGGCCATCAGTAGTTTCCGTTCTCCCGCCGGGACGCGAAGAACTCGTCTTCCACGTCTTCGTCGTCATCATCGTCGTCGGCATCGTCGGCGACACCGGAGGGAACTTCCGGTGCCGCCGGGATCAGATCCTTCAGCGAGGGGGCGTCCGCGAAGAAGTCCGGAAGGTCCGGCATGTTCGCCAGGATCGGTGTGAAGGCTTCGTCGGCTTGCGCGCGTGCGTTCCGGGCGGCCGCCTGGATGGTGAGCACGATGGATTCGGAGAGCTTCCGCGGGGTGGTGGACCGGAAGGCCGACGAGCTCAGTTGCAGGTCGGTGACGATTCCCGCCGAGTTGACCTGGACGGTGACCAGGCCATCGTCCGAGGAGGCTTTCCCGGTCGTCGCAACGGCCTGTTCCTGAGCTTGTTTGAGCTGTTCGGTCTGGCGGCTGATACCTTCCAGCAGCGAGGTCATGTTCTCGCGCATGGCGGCGTTGCGGGCTTCGAGCTCCGCGCGTCGACTAGAGGGGTTGCTCATACGTCCTACTTGGAGTGAGGCGAACTGATCTTCGGGTCAAGTTTTACCGAACGCGGCAGCGGCCAGTTGCCGAGATCGAGCCGTTTCGGACCGCCTGAAACCAGATCGGTACAAGCAGTGACATCTACCGGGAGACCAGTCGGTGCGACAGGCAAGCAGTCCAGGCCTTGCTCTCATCGTGGGCATTCGAAACCGATCTTCGAGGAAGCTCGGCGATGTTCGCAAGAAACATACGTGCAGACCGAGCGGACTTTCGGGCAAGTCCGCTGCGGCAAGGGTCGGGCCCAGAGCTGCTCAGAACCGCCGCCACCGACCGAAGAGCTTGAGTGGTGTCGTTGGCCACACCGGGCAGCTGATCGAGCTGTTCCCACGTTCCCGTTGTGCTCACGGGTGCTGCGGCCCTAGCCCGCCCCGGTGCAGGTGTCACAAGAACCCGGGCGTTGACGCCGCCGTCTGGACGGTCGATTTCGATGAGGAGTCCACCGGGGAAAACGTAAGGCGTACAAGTATTTCCGGGCATCAGAGCCATTCGAGCAATGACAGCGAACGAGATCGGGCGAGTACAACTGCGCGTGATTTATCAGCGCCAGGTGTCAAAAGGTGTACCCGCTGTTGGTCGATACGCAGGAAAGCACGTGAAATTCCCGGATTCCCGGAAAACGCTCAGATAACTCCGGCCCGCAGGCAATGGGCGACCAACTGCGGGCGATTGCGCACCTTCAGGCGACTCGACATCGCGTTGATGATGTACTTGACGGTGCGCTCCGAATAGCACAGCCGTTTTCCGATCTCCTCGGTGTCGCATCCTTCGGCCAGCAGTCGCACCACGTCGATCTCGCGCGGGGTGAGACCAACGGAGTTCAGCCCGCGCGGCGCCAGGACTTCGCGTTGCAGCGTCTGCACCTGTCGCAGCAGTTCCCCGAGCAGGTTCGTCGGCAGGATCCCGCCGTTGGCGGCCGCGACTCGGATCGAGTTGACGATCTGCTCGGTGGTGGCCGCACTGCGGTGCAGCACCGCGACGACCCGGCACTCGACTGCCCGCAGCAGGTCGGACCGGCCGATTCCGCTGGTCACCAGGACTGCCGGAGCGGTGGTTCGGGTAGTTGCTTCGCGCATCCTGGCCAGGGCTTCCGGGGTGACTCGGTCGGTGGCGAACAGCAGCACATCGACCTCGTCGGCGAACTCGTCCGTCGCTACGAAGACCTCCAGGCTGTCCGTTAGCGTCTCGGTCAGTCCGATCAGCGTGATGGGATCCGTTGCCCACACGGCCACGCGCAACCGCTTCTCCTGGTCCCTCTCCATCGACAGGTCCATCGAGCTCCCTATCGATTCGACTTCGGCCGTCATCCGAATTCCCCCTCCGAACGATACGTTGCAAGCGGGCACTACCCGCACCCCTGGTGCTGTCATCAAATCTCACGGGGAACACGTGAACTGCGCGGCACCGGTTCAGCCGAAGCGCGAACCCATGATGTGTCTTCGCCGTCTCCCCATGGCAAATCCACTGATCCGCACGCTACAAGCCGCTGTCGAGGTTCGCGGGATCGCGACGGACTACGTCAGCTCCCTAACGTCGGCATGGCATGGCGGCCACAGACCTGCCGAGCACCCGATGACCGACTCTTGCGACGGCACGTCGCCTTCCGACGTGCCTCGGAAGCTCCGTGCAGCCGAAGGACGCAGTGCAGGCCCCTGCCCCCTGATCTGGCTGGCGCTCGTGATCTGCGCGGCCGGAACCGCAGTGTTCTCCAGGATTTCAAACCTCAGCATCCTGATCGCAACCGGGTTCGGGCTGGCCACCATGGCGTTGGGCGGCATCCTGATCGTCCAGCACCACCGAAACCGCCGCCGATGACCGCCCTCCGGAACCGCGAACGAGAACGGCCCGCTCAGGCGCCCGTTCCCCGTTCAGATCGCTCCGGTGCGGACGGCGTAGGCCACCGCGTGCTGCCGGTTGCGCAGGTTGAGCCGACTGGTGATCCCGTAGATCACGTTCTTGACGGTCCGTTCGGAGCAGCACAACTTCTCCGCGATCTCCGCGGTGTCCAGCCCGTCGGCCATCAACCGCAGCACGTCAACGTCCCGGGAAGTCAGCCCGGCAGCGTTCGGACCGCGCGGTGCCAGCGTCTCCCGTTGCAGGTCGTCGACCTGTTTGACCAACTCGCCCAGCAGGTCCGGCGACAGCACGCCGCCGTTGGCCGCGGCGACCACGCTGTTGATCAACCGCGCGCCGGTCGCGGCCGCGCGCGGCAGCACTGCCACCACGCGGGACTCGACGGCACCGCGCACGTCGGCGGGGTCGAGTTCGTCGGTCACCAGCACCCGGGGCGCGGCGACGCGTTGCGCCGACTGCCGCAGGTCAGCCAAAACCTTGGCGTTGACGCGGGGCGCGGCGAACACGATCACATCGGCCGCGTCCGGGTTGGACACCACGGCCAGTCCCGCCCCCGATTTCAGACAACTCGCCAAACCGGCCAGGGTGATCGGGTCTTCGGCCTGCACGACCACCCGCACTCGGTCCATCAGGATCCCCCACACTCCATGACATTGTGGTCCCAGTGTGCCGAGGCGGGCTTCACACATTCTCTACGCCATCTCTACGCCACTTCTGCCCTGGTCAGCGACGTGGGCCGGAAGCCGACAGCGAATCCACTCGTCCAGCAGCAGATCGATCCACACGACGTGGAGTTGAGCGGCCCGCTCATCCCCCGCCGCGCGGCGCTGGAGAACGTAGGAGCGAGCAGCCGACATCTCCACCTCCAACTGCCGCAACATCGCCTCGGAATCCGAGGGAATTCCGGCCGCCACAGCCACCTCCGCCACACCATCCGGTCGACCCACCATGCCGCAAACCCAGCCGGACACCAGCCCTTCCCCACCCGGAACCGACCATCCGGCCAACACGGATTGCCCGGGTGGTAGGGCCGTCGACGATCTGGCGCTCGTGCTGCTCGCGCGAACCTCGGCAGAGGTGCTGCCGCCGACGCGACTACCGGGTGTGTGCGGCGAGCACCTCGTCCAGGCGCTGCGTGATCTTGCCGCGGTCGGCGGGTGCGATGCTCAGCCAGTCGCCGTCGCGGACCATCAGGTAGCGGCCGCCTTCGCTGTCGAACCAGGTGACCAGCACCGACGAGCGTTCGGCGGCGACGCTCACCCCGAATTGGCCGCCGCAGGTGCGGTTCTCGGCCAACTGCAACAGCCGGTTGGCGTCCTCGACGGGCACCCCGGCACGCAGCAGCGCGTCCCGCTCGTCGAACGGTCCGAGCGGATCGTCCTCGTCCTCGTCGGTGGCCCGCCGCAGGTCGCTGTGGCGGATCGCGATCGACCGGCCACGGCCGGGTTCGGCGTCCGGCAGCAGGCCGACCAGTTCACCGGCCAACGCCGTTGGCCGGATCGAGGTCAGCGCGAGACCCCGCTCGGACAGCTCGGCCAGCACCGCCGACCGGCCGTTGCCCGCCGCCACCGCGCGCATCGGCTGGTCGGTGAAACCCGCCGAATCGATCAGGAATCGCGGGCTGGCCAGCAGCCGCAGCAGGCTCTCCAACTCGGCGCCCGCCGACTTGCCGAACAGTCCGCGGCGGCTGAGCGCGCGGTGCTCGTCGGCCCGGATCTCGGCGCGCTCCGCTTCGGTCGCACCGTGACTGGCAACTGCCAGCGGGTACGGCGCGGGCCCGCAGCCCAAATCGGACCACAGCACGTCGTACTCGCGCGTCGACAGCAGGAAGTCGGCTGATCCCATCTCGTTTCCCACCGCCGCTAGTCCTGCTTCTTCTTGAACTTCTCGCCGAACACCACGGGCGCGCCACGATCCGGGTGCTCGAAGATCCCCTCTTCCTTCAGGTAGCTCCGGGACTGCCGTTCGGCGTCCCTGCTGCCCTGCTGCTGCATACCCGGCGCACCCCCACCCCCCATCGGCATGCCGTAAGCGCCACCGCCCTGGCCAGTCGTACCCGGCGCACCACCGCCACCGGGTGCTCCGGCTTGGGATGCTGCCGCGGCAGCCGCGCCCGCGGTGCCGACACCGGGGGTCGCCGCGCTGGTGCCGCCCGGCGCGAGCGGCCTGCTTTCCGGCGAGAACGCCGACGCGCCACCACCTGGTGAGAACGTCGCCCCCGCGCTCCCGTTGAAGGGCACCTTGGGCGGCTCACCACCCGGCGGGACCGGCGAACCCATGCCCGGCGGGACCGGCGAACCGGGCGGCGGCGGGACCGGCAGACCGGGCGGCCCGCCAGCCTGCACGCCAAGGCCATCGGGTCGGAAGTTGTTGGGCGGCAAGCCGTCCGGGCGATAGCCACCGGAATGCGGTACTTCGGCACCGGGCCCACCGGGGATGGGTCCACCGGGGATGGGGCTGCCGGGGACGAAGTCCTCCGGGCGCATGCCGGGCTGGCTTTGGTCGGACCCCGACCGTTGGACTCGCAGCCTCTTGGTCGGCGCGTCCGTCGACTGCGTCGGCTTACCAGGCCTGGGCATGCGCACGGTGCCGCTCACCGCGTTGCCCGGCGGTGCCTGGGTCGGGTTTTGGCCGCTCGGCGCCGACGGGTTCTGGGCCCACTGCTTCGCAACCGGTGCCGCCCCACCACCGTAGGACATCGGTGTGGAGGCGTTCGGCACGCTGCCGGACATCCCGGTGTACTGAGGTGGTGCGTACTGGGGTGGTGCGGACTGCGGCGACGTGTATTGGGGCCCTGTGTATTGGGGCCCTGTGTATTGGGGCCCTGTGTGTTGGGGCCCTGTGTACTGGGGCGGTGCGGTCGCGGCGGACGCCGCCGTGGTCCCGGCTGGCACCGCCGGGGGAACATCGGACGGCACCGGAGCACCGGCGGCCGGACTCTCCACCGGCCGCATGGCGAGCGTCGGCGGATCCGCGGGCGGCGCAGCCGCGGCGCCCGACGAGACCAGCGGCTGTGCCGCTTCCCGGGGCGTGGTTTCCGCTTTCTGCGGCGCGTTTTCCGGCGCGAGCACGGGCTCCGGTGCCAGCTGCGACCGGGTCCGCAGCCCGGCCTGGGCGAAGCCCGGCACCTTCCCGTCCACCGTCCGCGAATCGGCCTCCATGGTGGTCATCACATCGACGGCCTGCTGGTGCCGGGCGTTCGACGCGTCGCTGAGCGACTTGAGCGCGACCGCCGACATGGTCAGTCCTTGCAGTCCGCCCGAGGTGAAGCCGGTGCGCATCGCTTGATCGAGATCGAAGTTCAGCGGCTCGGGCATCGCCTGCTTCGCCCGCTCCATCACGGTGCTCTGCTCGACGAGGCAGGCCCCGATGCCACGGCTGGTGGCGGCGAGGTCCGCACCTTGCCGGACCAGCTCCAGCAGGTGCGCGCGGGCGGCCTCGGCGGCCTCGCCCTGCCATCCCGCCCCGCTCTGCCGCACCGCGTCCTCGAAACCGGTGGCGGCCTCGTCGACGGTGTCGGCGAGACCGGTCCACTCCCGCGCCAGCTCCTGCGCCTTCGCGGGTTCGTTGTCCTTGTGCACGGACATGAACAGGTCGCGGTGTGTTATCGCGGCCCAGTTGATGGGGTCCGTGAGCACCCGGTCCGGTTCGGGCACTTCCGGTGCCGCCTCCGTGGTGCCAACCGTGCCGGGGCGCTGCACCACAGCTTCATCGCTCACGAAAACGTCCTTCGAGGGTCGCCGGGAAATCCGGTCAGCGGGCTATTCGGCGCAATTCTGCTGCTTGGGCCTGTTGGTCGTCGGCGTAGCGGCGCATTGCCTCCTGCACCGCATCGCGCGCGTCCGTCAGGGAAGCGAGGTAGGTGTCGAGGGAGTCAACCAGAGACCCGGCGCCGCCGTCGGCGCGTTGCTTGAACTTCTCCGCCATCGCATGGGCCACCGGATTGTCGCCGAGCGGCGCCGCTCTGGACATGGTGCGGGCCTTCGCCAGGCTCTCGTCAGCCATCGCGATGTAATCGTCCAGCGCGGCCAGCAGTCGCTCGCCGACTCCCGGCTCAAGCACGATTCCGCCGGAACGCACCTGCTCGCCGAAAGCCCCGCCGGTCGGCCCCGAGACGGCCGCCCGCACGGCCGGAGCGGCCTGTTCTTCCGATCCGAGATACATCGAACCCCCGAGTCGATCAGCCCGGCCAGTGGTGGATGCGCGCGACCGGAATCGATCACGCGGCACGGCGACCTCGCCGCAGCCCACGTTGCTGCCAAAGCCCGTGACGTCAGCGAAGGCTATTCGCGGCGAGGGCGGAAAACCAGGAACATCAACCGGCACAAATGACCGGCCGCACTTCTGCCGGTTGTGCCGATCGGGCAATGCGAAGGTACTTTCGGGCATACCGCAGCGGTCGAACCCAGCCCCCGTTGATATGCAAGCCCCATGGACAGGGGCCTGGATCCGAGGCGTACCGACGCAGTGGCAGCCATCGACTTCGGCGCACTGCTCACCCAATATCGACGGGTTGCGGGCTGGACACAAGAGGAATTGGCCGATGCCGCGCAGGTCAGCATCCGGGCCATCAGCAACATCGAGCGCGGCCGGACCCGCGGCCCGCAGCAGCGGTCCACCGAAGCATTGGCGGATGCGCTGGGTTTGGTGGGAGCCGACCGCGACCGCTTCCTCGATTCGGCACGACACGGGCGACGGCGGGGCACCGACCCGGTTTCCCGACAGGCCAGCGCGGTGTGCGCGTTCCCCAGGAAGACGACGGATTTCCTCGGCCGGAGCGCCGAACTCGACCTGCTGCGAGCGACCGCGGAATCCCGGACCGACTCGATCGCGGTGATCAGCGGGCTCGCGGGAGTCGGCAAGACCAGCCTGGTGGTGGCGGCGGCCGACCTGCTGCGGAAGGAGTTCCCGGCGGGTCAGTTCTTCCTCGACCTGCGCGGCATGGACGAACAGCCGCTGTCCCCGACCGCCGCCCTGGAACGCTTGCTGCGCGCGGTCGGCGTCGCGGAAGCCGCCCTGCCGCCGTCGTTCGATGAGCGGGCTGGGCTGTGGCGGACCGTCACGCGGGAGCGCCGTGTGCTGCTCGTGCTGGACAACGCCGCCGACGAGGCGCAGGTGCGTCCGCTGCTGCCGACCGGTGGCGGGTGCCTGACGCTGATCACCGCACGCCGCACGTTGGCCGGACTGGACGCCGCCCACCGACTGCCGCTGGATGTGCTGGAAGGCGACGACGCGGTCTCGCTGCTGAGCGAGATCATCGGTGCCCGGCGAGCGACGGCCGAGTCGGCAGCGGTGGCGCACATCGCGGCGCTGTGCGGAAATCTGCCGCTCGCGTTGCGCATCGCGGGCAACCGGATGGCCACCAGGCCGCAGTGGGCGATCCGCGAACTGGCAACACAGCTCTCCGACCGGCGGCTGTCCACGCTGACCGCGGGGGACGTGCACCTCCGCCCCCTCTTCGCGCAGTCCTACCGCCAGCTCCACCCGACCACCAGGCGCGTTTTCCGGTTTCTCGCGCTGATACCTCGCCCCGACTTCGCCGCCCCGCTGGCCGCCGCAACGGTGGATCTGGACCTGGCGACGACGCGGGACGCGCTCACCGAGCTCGCCGACGCCAGCCTATTGCAGCGCGCCGCCACCACCGGCCGATACCGGCTGCACGGCCTGCTGCGTTCGTTCGCCGCCGAGTTGCTGTCCGAAGAAGAAATCCCGGCCGCGCGGGATTCGGCCACCGATCGCATGCTCGACTGGCTGCGGCACGCATCCGATTCCACCAGCAGCCGAGATGACACGTCCGTGTTGCTGAGCTCGCTGGGCCGGACCCTCACCCCGGCGGCAGACGGACGACCAGGACTGGATGCCGCCGAACCCCGAGCTCCTTCCTGACCACCCGGACGATGGGGCAACGTGCTGCTCGCAACGCCCCGCGGCCCACCTTGCTGTGGGCCACTGGACGCGCCGAACTGGCCGGGCATCCCAGTCTCACCACGTGGCGCTGGTACGGCACACCCAGGTCGTAAGCCCCGAACACCGCAGTCAGCAGCTCGACAGGTGATTAAAACCGATCAGCTCGTGACCGCGCGGACCACCGGTGGCAGACTGCTGCGCAAACGTTCAGTGCAATGATCGCTACGATGAGCGCCGATCGCCGGTACTGCAGAAGGGGTTGACGTCGTGAGCCAGCCGGAGGCAGATGCCTTCCCGCTAGAAGGTGTAGACCTGGAGCACCCCAACGTCGCCCGCGTCTACGATTATTACCTCGGCGGAGAGGCGAACTACGCCATCGACCGCGTTTTCGGTGAACAGGCACTCGCCAAGTTCCCGTTCGTGCGCCCCGCGGCCAAAGCCAACCGCCTGTTCCTGCACCGCGTCGTGCGCTACCTGATCAAGCAGGGCGTGCGCCAGTTCGTCGACATCGGTTCCGGCGTCCCGACCATGGGCAGCACGCACCAAGTCGCCGACGAACTCGTGTCAGACGCCAACTGCGTCTACATCGACAACGAACCGGTCGCCGTCGCGCACTCGCGAATCCTCCTGGAACGCGAAAACGTCACCGCCCGCCACGCCGTGATCCACGCCGACCTGCGCGACCCAGACCTGTTGTGGCGCCGGGTGAAGGAAACCGGCATGGTCGACCTCGACCAACCGGTCGCACTGCTGCTGATGGCCGTCCTGCACGTCACCCAACCCGGACCCGACGGCGCCGACATCGGACCACAAGCAGTGGCCCGCTACCGGGAACTCCTCTCCTCCGGCTCGTACCTGGCGATTTCCCACGGCACGGCCGACGGAGTGCCGGAAGTCCGCAAACGCGAAATGGCCGAATTCGGCAAGATGTACGACAAGTCCGCGACACCGGTGCTCTGGCGACCGCACGACGAGATCGAGAAGTTCTTCGGCGATCTACCGCTGGTCGAACCGGGCATGACCTGGACGCCGTTGTGGCACCCCGAGGAGAGCGGCGAGAACGCACCGGTCATCGAGTTCGACAGCCCCAACGATTCGGTGGTCTGGGTGGGCATGGCCCGCAAACCCTGACAGAACAACCAGATCGGCCGCCTGCGGAACTCCGGACAGAAAGCGGAGTTGCGCGGGCATGGCCGGAGCGGGCCACCGACGATGCGGTGCCGGTCAGCCCTTGATCCGTGCCGCCCGGCATCGTGGAGATCCGCAAGGACGACCGGGACGGGCGGCTGCCGCGGCTGGTTCGAACGCGTTCGTGGATCGTCCAGCCACGCAGCATGTTCGGGGAGAAGGCGAAGTTATCGGCTTGCGCCGACGAGCCGGTGGGCCTCGGCATTGCAGCTGACGCACGTGCTCCACAGCCATGGGATGTCGCCGACTTCGGCGTGGATCCGCTGTTCGCACAACGTCGTCAAGGGCGTACCGGCCGGGTAGCCACCATGAGGTCGGGGAGCCGTGCTGGCATGACGCTCTCCGCTGGCCGGAACCCAATGAAATGGATGCATCCAACTCTCCTAACCTTTGGTCGCGCCCCGTTGGGAAGGCCTCGACATGACCGAGCCGCGAGTGTAATCAGGCGCCCGCAGCGATTGCCGGAGCCGTGGAAACCCGTGTCGCGCCGAGGCACCGCTCGCACGGCATGCAACCACCAGGCGGAATATTCTCGATAGCTTCGGGAGTCAAGACGAGCCCGCAGGCCGCACGGGCAACGCCCGCTTGCCAGTCCACGGCCACGATCGCGTGTGCCTGACGCCGCGTCACCCGCGCACTCCTAAGCAAAACCCACACACGATCCGCGACAGCCGACTCCTCGTGGCGACTCTCGCAGGACACGCTCCCGGCAGGGCCGAGCGGCATAGACACCTCCCAGGTTTCCGCGATTAATCGTATCCTCAACCTGATCTCGCCGTCTAGCAGAGAGGACGCACCCATGTGCCACCGCGAGTCGGCGTCGAGGCCCTCCTTCGACCAAAAGGCGTGGCGAGCCACCTCGTCATGCGGCCCCAACGGCGGAAACTGCGTTGAGGTGAACCGGTCCGTCCCCCCGCGTGTCGGCGTCCGCGACAGCAAGGGCCTCACCGGGGATGTCGTGCTCGACTTCGACACCACGACATGGACTTCCTTCCTAGACGCAACGCGTTCCGGACGCTTCGACCGCAGGTAGATCGATCGCGACGGGCCGAATCACGATTATTCCGGCACCTGCGAAGAGCCCGCACACAACTGAACGGGCCGCGACGACTCGGCCTCCTGCTCCGAAGAGCTCGCACGGGTGGCAGACCTGGCGATTTCGCGCGAAATCGCCACCCGCCCCGCGTGGGAGACGGCGATTTCGCGCGAAATCGCCCACCTCACCCGAGGTGGACGGCCCGACACGACCACTTCAAAAACAGGCA